>JANODH010000254.1:0-8820 GCA_031412595.1 Sphingomonas sp.
CATCCTGATCTGCGTGATCGACGGCGTCATCCGCAAGGGGCAGGAAGTGAAGTTCATGGCCGCGGGGACCAAGCACCTTGTCGACCGCGTGGGGTGCATGCGGCCCAAGATGGAAATCCTGAGCGAAATCGCGGCTGGCGAAATCGGGTTTATCACGGCGCAGATCAAGGAAGTGGCGCAAACACGCGTCGGCGATACGATTACCGATGCCAAGCGGCCTGCATTGGAAGCGCTGCCAGGGTTCAAGGAAGTTCAGCCGGTCGTGTTCTGCGGCCTGTTTCCGGTCGATGCCGCCGATTTCGAGAAGCTGCGCGAGAGTATCAGCAAGCTGCGGCTGAACGATGCATCTTTCTCGTTCGAAACCGAATCAAGCGCCGCGTTGGGTTTTGGGTTCCGCTGCGGGTTTCTGGGGCTGCTTCATCTCGAGATTATTCAGGAACGGCTGACGCGCGAATATGACCTCGACCTGATCACGACCGCGCCATCGGTAGTCTATGATATCCATCTGCAGCATGCCGATCCTGCGGGGGTGAAAATCCTGCACCTTCACAATCCGTCGGACATGCCCGATCCGAGCCGGATCGAGAGCATCGAGGAGCCGTGGATCGAAGCGACGATTTATGTGCCCGACGAATATCTCGGCTCGATTCTGAAACTGTGTCAGGATCGGCGCGGGATTCAGAAGAACCTGACTTATGTCGGTGGCCGGGCACAGGTCACGTATGAATTGCCGCTCAACGAAGTAGTGTTCGATTTTTATGACCGGCTGAAATCGCTGTCGAAAGGCTATGCGAGCTTCGATTATCATCAGATCGGCCACCGGCTGGGTGACCTCGTGAAAATGAGCATCCTCGTGAACGAAGAGCCGGTCGATGCGCTGTCGATGATCGTGCATCGTGGCACCGCGGAGACGCGCGGGCGCGGCATGGTCGAACGGCTGAAAGACCTGATCCCGCGCCATTTGTTCAAAATCCCGGTGCAGGCAGCAATCGGCGGCAAAGTGATCGCGCGCGAAACGATTGCGGCCATGCGCAAGGACGTGACGGCCAAATGCTATGGCGGCGATGCCAGCCGCAAGAAAAAGCTGCTCGAAAAGCAGAAAAAGGGCAAAGCCCGGATGCGCGAATATGGCAATGTGAGCATTCCGCAGGAAGCGTTTATCGCCGCGCTGCGCATGGGGGACGAGGGGTAGGGGTGGCGACCGGTTTGTCGGGGGCGGGCGGTCGTTACCTTTCGCCTGCCAAGTTACCGATGGGGTAAAGCGCTATGACGTGGCTTTTTGATCCAGCAAGCAGGCAGTTGATCAACGCTGACCTCGGTTATTCGCTTGTCGTTCAAGACAGTGGTTCTGATGGCAGTGCCACCTTCGAGATACGAAAAGACGGCAAGACCCGTTGCATATTTATGGCCGATCGTGGGAGCCGATTTGAACCCAAGTCTTCGGCCATCTTGGCGTGTGCCGTTGATGACAACGAGATGGCCGTGTGGCGTATCCTGTCTTGGCCCGATGCTTGGAGAGACGTCATCAAGTCGGCAATGCTGGCCTTCAAAACTAGCAGCGGCTGGCAATATCCCGGCGCCACGACATATGTGCAATTCGGCACGGCGGGTCTGCCCGAGCACGATGGTGCATTCGGCGGCTAAAGCGTCGGGAACGGTTAAAGGTTAGCCAAGCCCCGCATCAAGTGCGGGGCGACTGGATGTGCAGGAAGGACCTCTTGAAAGCCTCTGTCCCCGCCCCACTTAAGCGGCTTCTGGCGGCAACACCCCGCTAATGTGGACTGAAAACATGACTGACATTCGACCTTTCGCAACGCTCGGCGCGGCCAATCATGGCTGGCTCGATGCGCATCACCATTTTTCGTTCGCCAACTATTATGATCCGGCGCGGATGGGATGGGGGAGCATTCGCGTGTGGAACGACGACCTGATCGCCGCGCGTTCGGGGTTTCCGCCGCATGGTCACCGCGACATGGAAATCATCACTTATGTGCGGTCCGGCGCTATCACGCATGAGGATTCGCTCGGCAACAAGGGGCGGACCGGCGCGGGCGATGTTCAGGTGATGAGTGCGGGGACGGGCGTGCAACATGCCGAATATAACCGCGAGGATGAAGCAACGACGCTGTTCCAGATCTGGATCGAGCCGCGCAGTGGCGGCGGCGCGCCGCGATGGGACATGAAGCCGTTTGCCAAGGACGGCCGATCGGGTGCCTGGCAATTGCTGGCCAGTGGTTTTGGCGAACCCGACGCACTCGAAATACGCACCGATGCGCGGATTTATGGGGCAGTGCTGAAGGCTGGCGAAACGTTGACCTATGACGTCGGCGAGGGGCGGCATGCCTATCTGGTGCCGGCACTCGGGCGGATCGATGTTGGTGGCACAATGGCAAGCGCGCGCGATGGCGTGGCGCTGGGCGGCGGAGCCGTGACGATAACAGCGCTCGCGGACAGCGAAATCGTGATGGTGGACGCGGTTTAGGCTCACCGTCTATAGCGCAGCCATGCTGCTTGCCGACTGCGTTTTGTTTATCGATGCCGAAGCAATGATCCTCGACAAGCCGGCGGGCCTGCCGGTCGATGCGCCGCGCGACGGATCGCTGAGTGTCATGAACCATCTGGATTCGTTGCGCTTCGGCTTCGAGCGGTTGCCGTCAATTGTTCACCGGCTCGACCGTGACACGTCGGGCTGTCTGCTGCTGGCGCGCAATCCGAAAGCACAGAAGAAATTCTCGCAAGGCTTCGAGGCTGGGACTGTCGTTAAGACATATCTGGCTGTGCTGGCGGGTGTCCCCAAGGAATCTGGCGGGACGATCGACATGGCGCTGAACAAAGTCAGCACGCGCGAGACCGGCTGGCGGATGGTTCCCGAGGCCAAGGGGCAGCGCGCCGTAACGCACTGGGAAACCGTGACCTTTGGTGATGGCAAAGCGCTGGTGCGGTTTCGCCCGGAGACGGGGCGGACACATCAGTTGCGCGTGCATGCCGCGAGCGGAATCGAAATCGCGATCGTGGGCGACCCGGTTTATGGCGTGAGGGGCGCGCATATGCTCCTCCACGCTGAAACATTGTCCGTGCCGCGCGAGGGCAAGGATCCAGCCAAGGCAACCGCGCCGCTGCCGTCGCACTTTCCCGAATGGGCGCGACATGCCGCCTGCTGAGTGGCCGGCACTGCCCGAAGCAGCGCTTGAGGAACGATTCCTTGCCGGGACGGGGCCGGGCGGGCAGAATGTCAATAAAGTCGCGACCGCGGTGCAGATGCGGCTTGATGTCTATGCACTGGGGCTTGCGCCGTCGGTTTACATTCGGCTGAAAGCGCTGGCGGGCAGCCGGTGGACCAACGATGGCGAAATCGTGATCACGGCGCGCGAGCATCGCAGCCGCGAAGCCAATCGCGAGGAAGCACGCGAACGGCTCGCCGAACTGGTCGGCAAAGCGCATGTCGCGCCGGTCCGGCGCGTCAAGACGCGACCGAGCAAGAGCGCGCGGGAGAAGCGGATGGTCGGCAAGGCCGTTCGATCGGATGTGAAGCGGGGACGCGGAAAAGTGAGGTTCGACTGATGTTCGATTTCAAGACGAATGCAACGACGAAAGCCGAGCAATGGGACGATGTGTTGTCTGCCGCGAAAGCCGTTATGGCTGGCGAGCACGATGCCGTGGCAAATATGGCGAATGTTGCGGCAATACTTTTCCACGGGCTGCCTGATCTGAACTGGGCTGGGTTTTACCGGATGGTCGACGGCGAACTGGTCTTGGGCCCGTTTCAGGGGAAAGCGGCGTGCATTCGGATACCGATCGGTAAAGGCGTATGCGGAACGGCGGCGGCAACGGGCGAAACGCAAGTGGTCGAGGATGTCCATGCGTTTGCGGGGCATATCGCTTGCGACGCTGATTCTCGCTCCGAACTGGTCGTGCCGTTTATTGTCGATGGACAAATCGGTGCCGTTATCGATCTCGACAGCCCGATCCCGGGGCGCTTTGATGCCGATGACGCAAAGGGATGCGAAGCGCTGGCAGAATGGATGGGTTCCAATTCGGGACGCGGGGCTGATCGCGCAAACTAGTTTTAACACCTTAGTAATGCTACGTACGTCGCTCAAACTGGCGCTTTAGGGGAGTGTTTACGATGCGGAGCCTTGCATTCACGGGCGTTGCGCTCGCCGCACTCAGCGTATCGCAGCCTGTTCGAGCGCAAACGAATTCGACCGTTGGTGCGCCACCGCCCCCGGTCGCCGGTTCGACCGGAACTGCCGACCAGCGGAGCGCGATTTTGCCACCGATTTCGGGAACGACGGGGACGGCCGACCAGCGCAGCATAATCATGCCCCCGACAATGGGTTCTTCAGGCACAGCGGATCAACGTGCTGCAACGATGGAAGTCGAAATGACACCGCGACGGGCGGTGCGCCGTCTTCAGCATTTACGCCCGGCCTATGGGTTCCAGTTGCCTCAGGAATGGATGTCCGATGAATACGCGATCGATCATCGCCGATACGGGCTTGATCGGCCCGCGCGTGGGTTTGGCTGGTCGCGCTATTATGATGATTTTGTTCTGACCGATCAGTGGGGCCGGGTTTACGACGTTGCCGACGGTTCCGGTCGTCGTGACGCTGATCGTGCACGCGATACGTCCGGGCTCGCGGGAGGCATTGCGGGAGCCGCTGTCGGCGCCGTTGTCGGCAATGTCATTGCCGGGACCGGAAGTCGGCTTGGCGGATCGCTGATCGGCGGCGGGGTTGGTGCGATTGCTGGTGCGGCGGCGGAACGGTCAATGGCGCGAAATCGTCCGCGCGCCGCGGGCGACGATGACCGCGCCTACGATCGCGAGCGTATTATAGGCCATTGGAGCGGTGGCTATGGAGAAAAATATGCGCACGACGCAGCCGGTCATCAGGCTTGCGGCTGCAGCGGCGGTCACACTGTGACGACGACGACCGTAACCTATCACGATGGCAGCGGCAGCCATACCGTGCCGCGCGAAGTCGTAACGTATGAGAATGTTGAAACGCCCGCACCAACGAAAATCCGAACGCGCCCCGTGGCACCGGCAACCGATGGCAAAACGCGTGTCCGCACCCGCGTGTATACAAAAACTTACTAAAGCACGGGTGCGCGGTTGCAGACGTTTGAGTGTCGTAACGGGCGTTAGTTTTTCGGCAGCGGCAGTCCGGCAAAGGCGACCAGGCTTTCGGCACCGTCTTTCGACAGTGCCGATACGCCCGCAAACGTGTCGTCGACAATGACGCCTGCCAGCGTCGCGTCAGTCGCCGACGATGGCAGATCACGCGCATTCGTCCAGGTTGCCCGATCGGCGCGGCGCCAGCGGATGCGGTAGCCTGCCGCGCCCGGAACCGCCGTCCATTTCACGGTCATATCGGTCGACACGGCACCGCCTGCCACAGCGCTTGTCGGTGCCTCCGGCGCGGCGGCAAGCTGGCGCACCATCGCAATGTTCAGCGCCGTGACGCGTGCCAGATAGGGAAAGTCCATCCGGTCGGCGGTGTCGCCGTACACCTTGCCATTTTCGCTGCGCAGATCTTGATGCTGGGCATCGTAATTCTCGACGCCGACCGTGAAGCGGACTGCAGGAAAGCCGGCTTCGAGCATCGGTGCATGGTCGCCGCCGCGGCCAAAGCGATCGGGGCGGCGGACGGGGAATGCAGCGATCAGTTTCTTGCTGGCAGCCGTTTGCGCCACGGCTTTTGCAAGTGCGCGCGAGGGACTGTCGTCCTCGCCACCGCTCGCACGCCGCCATTTGAGCATTGCTGCATTTTCGGCGGCGCCGATGCCTTCGCTGAACACGCGAACGCGGTCCGCTACTTTGCGACCGTCCTGCCCGATGGTATTCCCGACAATGTCATTGTTGAGCATTGCCGCCACGCGCCAACCGCGTTCCTTGGCAAGATCGGCCAGCTGCTTGCCACCCCAAAGGCCTTGTTCTTCGCCCGACAAAGCAGCGTAGATGATCGTGGCGCTGAACGTTTCTTTCGAAAGAACGCGCGCGGCTTCGAGCACCAGCGCAACGCCCGACGCATCGTCGTTTGCGCCGGGGGCGTCGCTTGTGAAGTCCATCGGGTCGGTCACACGGCTGTCGATATGGCCCGCAATGACGACGATATGGTTCGGGTCGCCCGTGCCGCGCTGGATGCCAAGTACGTTTTCCACGATCACGCCGTTCGGTGCGCGGGGACCATCGAAGCGCTTAGCTGGCCGTTCGACCGTTAGCCCGAGTTTGGCGAATTCGCCGGCTGCCCAAGTGCGCGCCGCGCCGATGCCGCGTTTGGGATCGGTGGTGGATGACAAGGTGTGCCGCGTGCCGAAGCTGACGAGTTTGTCGACAGAGGCACGAAGCGCTTTCGGGTCAGGCGCGGTCGATGCGGCAATGAGGAAAAATGCGGGAACAGGCAGGAGATATTTCATAGGCTAACTAACTCGATCGAGGGCCTCATTGTCCAGCCCACCCGGCACAATCATGACCGGGCAGGGCAGGCTTCCGGCTTCGACGCCCGCGAAATGCGTGACGAGTGGCCCCGGCGCACCGATCGATGCTGCCCCCAAAACAAGCGCAGCAATATTCGGATCCTCGGCGAGAACGGCGCGGATCAAGGGAATCGCTTTGCCGGTGCGGACGAGAATCGAGGGTTGCACGCCGGTTTCCTCGACGATGGCGCCAGCTGCGCTCTGGACGAGTTCCTCGGCATGGTCGTGCGCTTCGGTTTCCATCGTCGCATGAACGCCGCCGAAGGCGACGAATTCGACGGGCTCGACGATGGCAAGGATCTGGACTGTGCCGCCGGTTTTGGCGGCGCGGCGCGTTGCGAAGCGCAAGGCAACGCCGGCCTCTTCGGATTCGTCGATGATGACGAGATATGTGCGCATGTCTGCTGGCGTCCCCTGCTTATTGCGCAAGGCTGCGCTGCCTCGGCGATTTCTGCAAGCCCCCCGCTTGACCGCCACGGCTTGCTGTCCGATTGGAGCGACTAACGACGCTACGGCACTCGCCTGATAAGGACGCTTGAATGGCCATCGAATTGAAAATGCCAGCACTTTCGCCGACGATGGAAGAAGGCACGCTGGCCAAATGGATGGTCAAGGTCGGCGATATCGTGAAATCGGGCGATCTGCTGGCCGAGATCGAGACGGACAAGGCAACGATGGAATTCGAAGCGGTGGACGAGGGGACGGTTTCGGAAATACTGGTTGCCGAGGGAACCGACGGGGTAAAAGTCGGGACGGTTATCGCAATGATATCGGGCGAGGGAGAAGTGGCAGCGCCGGCTTCAAAACCAAATGCTGTTCGGGCTGAGCCTATGGTTGCCAAGGCGCCGATTGTGAAAGCCGAGGTGGCGGCAAAGGTCGCGCCATCGGCGTCAACTGGCGACCGCATCGTTGCGTCGCCGCTCGCCAAGCGGCTCGCCGAACAGAAGGGCATCGATCTTGCGACTGTGACCGGCACGGGTCCCGGCGGGCGAATCGTCAAGGCGGATATTGAGGGGGCGAGCGCTATGCAGTCCCCCCGCCAAGGCGGGGGCCCGGCCCCCAGCCAAGAATCTGGACCCCCGCCTGCGCGGGAGAACGCCGTTGCAGCAGCCCCCGTTTCCACCGACATACCGCACGAAGTCATCAAGCTCAGCAACATGCGCAAGACGATTGCGCGGCGGCTCACGGAGTCGAAGCAGCAGGTGCCGCATATCTATCTGACGGTGGATATCCGGCTCGATGCGCTGCTGAAACTGCGCGGCGAGTTGAACAAGGCGCTGGAGCCGCGCGGGATCAAGCTCAGTGTTTACGACATGCTGATCAAGGCGCTGGGCGCGGCGCTGATCGAAGTGCCCGCGTGCAACGTCTCGTTCGCGGGCGATACGCTCATCCAATATAGCCGTGCCGACATATCGGTGGCAGTGTCGATCGACGGTGGGCTGATCACGCCGATCGTGGCCGACGCGGCGAACAAGGCGATGAGCGCGATCTCGACCGAGATGAAATCGTTGGCGGACAAGGCGAAGGCGGGCAAGCTGCAGCCGCACGAATATCAGGGCGGCACCGCCAGCCTGTCCAACATGGGCATGTTCGGCATCAAGCAGTTCGAAGCCGTCATCAACCCGCCGCAAGCGATGATCATGGCCATCGGCGCAGGCGAAGCGCGGCCTTATGTGGTCGATGGTGCGCTGAGCGTCGCGACTGTGATGAGCGCGACCGGGTCGTTCGACCACCGCGCGATTGACGGGAGCGATGGGGCCAAGCTGATGGCAGCGTTCAAGCGGTTGTGTGAGATGCCGTTGGGGTTGGTGGCATGAGCGAAACCTACGACCTCATCATCCTCGGTTCCGGCCCCGGCGGCTATGTCGCTGCCATCCGGGCTTCGCAGCTTGGGTTGAAAGTCGCGATTGTCGAGCGCGAGCAGTTGGGGGGGATTTGTCTGAACTGGGGGTGCATCCCGACCAAGGCGTTGCTGCGGACGTCGGAGATTTATCATTATATGACACATGCCGATGCCTACGGGCTGTCGGCCAAAGACGTGTCGTTTGACCTCGCCAAAGTGACCGAGCGTAGCCGCAAAGTGGCGGGGCAGCTGAATGCGGGCGTCAAGGGGTTGATGAAGAAGAACAAGATCACGGTGGTCGAGGGCGTCGGCAAGCTGACCGCCGTAGGAAGGCTATCGGTGACGACGGGCGACCAGACCCGCGAACTCGAAGCCAAGAACATCATCATCGCAACGGGGGCCCGCGCGCGCGACTTGCCCTTTGCCAAGGCCGACGGAAAGCGCATCTGGACGTATCGGCATGCCATGGTGCCGCCCGAAATGCCGACCGATTTGCT
>JANODH010000255.1:0-1509 GCA_031412595.1 Sphingomonas sp.
TCTGCGCGCGGTGAACCTGCCCGATCGAGGCGGCAGCAATCGGTGCAGCCCCGAACCGCTTGAACCGCGTGCGCCAGTTCGCGCCCCATTGCTCGGCCAGCACTTTCTGCAGCTGCTGCGGCGGCATCCGGTGCGCATTATTGCGCAACCGGCCCATGATGTCGGACAATTCAGGCGGCAGGAACTCGCCGGCGTCGAGCGAAATCATCTGCCCTAATTTCATTGCCGCACCGCGCAGCTGCGACAATTGCTCGGTGACGCGCGTGACATTCTTGGGTGTCAGCAGCAATTCACTCATGCGCGGACGCTGGCCATCGGCCAGGCGGCGTGCGCCTTCAGTGACGACATTGCCGGCAACGCCAGTTGCCATGCGACCGAATACCGCAAGCCGCGACAAGCGGCCGCTGGGGATCGCGCGCGCCGACGCTTCATCTGAATTTTCGGCCACGCGATATGCTTTCGTGAACAGGATCCCCGCGACATAGGGTCGGGCAACGCGAATGTCAGTGCGGCCAAAAGACCTAGCCGAATATTCGCGCAAAGGCAGTTGGAGGCGCGCAACAACGCGCTATATCATGCATCATGCAACGCACTGAAATCCTCATCCTTGGCGGCGGCCTCGTGGGCCTGACACTCGCACTTGCGCTCGACAAGCACGGGATCGCCACCATCGTCGTCGACCCCGCCGATCCCGCCAAAACCCTGTCCGACAGTTTCGACGGTCGGGCATCGGCGATTGCGTCGGCGTCGTGGCGGATGCTCGAGGCCATCGGGATTGCCGACGACCTTGCGCTGCATGGCTGCAAGATCCGGCGGATCGAAGTTCGCGATGGCCTGAGCAAAGGCGCACTTGATTTCACGCCGGGCGACGATGCGCTCGGCACGATGGTCGAAAACCGCATCCTGCGCCGGGTCTTGCGCGACGCTGCGATGGCCGCCGCGCACATCGATCTGCGCCAGCCGGCGCAGGCCGTATCGGTCGTGCGGGATGCCTCAGGCGTGACAGCGACGCTGGACGATGGGGCCGTGATAAAGGCTGATCTGCTCATCGCTGCCGAAGGCCGCAATTCGCCGACTCGCGCTGCGGCTGGCCTTCGCACCGCCCACTGGAAATATGACAGCGCGGCAATCATTTCGGCCTTCGATCACAGCATTCCGCACGACAATGTCGCGCACGAGATTTTCTATCCCGAGGGGCCGTTTGCGTTGCTGCCGATGCTGCCGGGCAACCGGTCGGCGTTGGTTTGGACAGTCGATGCGAAGGACGCGGCGGGCGTGATGGCGCTTTCCGATCACGCGTTCGCCGTCGAAGCGCAGAAGCGGACCGGCAACATCCTGGGTGATTTGTCTGCCGCCGCGCCGCGCTCAACGTGGCCGCTAGGCTTTCACCATGCCGCGACGATCACGGGAACGCGCCTCGCGCTGGTCGGTGACGCAGCACACGGTATCCATCCGATTGCGGGGCAGGGTCTCAATCTCGGCTTCCGCGATGTCGCTGCGCTGACCGAA
>JANODH010000256.1:0-9739 GCA_031412595.1 Sphingomonas sp.
CCGTCACTCGGCGAAGGCGACTGGATTTCGATCGATTATGATCTGCCGCGCGCGAGCCAAGCCACGGGTGCGTCGCAATATGAGTTGCTCACCGGGCTCGGCGCTCGGTTCGAGCGGGTTTGGGCCTAACCACGTTCGACAGCAAGGGCGACGCCCATGCCGCCGCCGATGCAAAGCGTGGCCAGACCTTTCTTCGCGCCTCGGCGGCCCATTTCGTGGAGCAGCGTCGTAAGCACGCGCGCGCCGCTTGCGCCGATCGGGTGGCCGATCGCAATGGCCCCGCCGTTGACATTGACCTTGTCAGGGTCCCAGCCCAGTTCCTTGCCCACGGCCAACGCCTGCGCCGCAAAGGCTTCGTTCGCTTCAATGAGGTCGAGGTCGGCAATCGACCACCCCGCTTTCTCAAGCGCGCGGCGCGTGGCGGGGACGGGGCCGATGCCCATGATCGAGGGATCGACACCTGCCGTTCCGAAGCCGGCGATACGCGCGAGAACCGGTGCGCCGCGCCGTGCTGCTTCATCGGCATGCATTAGCACAAGCGCCGCGGCACCATCATTGAGGCCGCTGGCATTGGCAGCCGTTACTGTTCCGTCTTTTTTGAAGGCAGGACGCAGACCGGCGAGGCTTTCGAGCGTGACGCCATCGCGAATATATTCATCGGCATCGACGATCGTATCGCCTTTGCGACCCTTGATCGTAACGGCAACGATTTCGTCCTTGAAACGACCTTCGGCGCGCGCCGCCGAGGCAAGATTTTGTGAGCGGACCGCGAAAGCATCCTGCATGTCACGCGTGATCTGATATTGTTCAGCAAGGTTTTCCGCCGTAATCCCCATGTGATAGTTGTTGAATACGTCAGTCAGACCGTCTTTGATCATTGTGTCGATCAGTTCGACGGCACCCATTTTCGTACCACCACGCAAGGCCTGCGCGTGGCAGGACATCGACATGTTTTCCTGACCCCCAGCGACGACGATCGTCGCGTCGCCAGCGATGATTGCCTGTGCACCGAGCGCGACGGCGCGCAGACCCGATCCGCAAACCTGATTGATGCCCATGGCGGCCACTTCCTTCGGGATGCCGGCTGCCATCGATGCCTGCCGCGCAGGGTTCTGCCCCTGCGCCGCCGTCAGGACTTGCCCGAGGATCACATCGGAGACCTCGTCGGGCGCAACGCTTGCGGCTTCGAGTGCGGCGACGATTGCAGCGCGGCCAAGCTCATGCGCGGGCGTGCCGACAAAACTGCCAAGGAAACTGCCGACGGGCGTGCGACGGGCGGCAGTGATGACGATATCGGTCATGGCGTTTCCTCATAATGATTGCTGCAGCGCCCCTAAAGCGTTTGTCGTGCGGTTTCCATCGCCAACATTGCTGCGCACTATCGAGCTTGTTGCAGTGCATCATGCGTCAGTGCTAACGCGAGCGAAATTGCGCAGGAACGCATCATGGCCAAACCATTACTGACGAACGCGAACGGCGAGGCAGCACCCGTCATTATCAAGAAATACGCCAATCGGCGGCTCTATAATACAGAAACCTCAAGCTACATCACGCTCGAGCATCTGGCCAAGCTGACGCGCGACGGGCGCGAATTCAAAGTGCTCGATGCAAAGACTGATGAGGACATCACGCACAGCGTTTTGACGCAGATCATCATGGATGAGGAAAGCCGCGGCGAAACGATGCTTCCCGCCGGTTTCCTGCGCCAGATCATCTCGATGTATGGCGATTCGATGCAATCGATGGTGCCGCAGTATCTCGAAGCGTCGATGGATGCTTTCCGCAGCAATCAGGCAAAATTTCATGAAGCCATGAAAGGCGCATTCGAACGCGGCCCGTTTGCCGAAATCGCCAAGCGCAACATGGCAATGTTCGAAGCAGCGACCAGCGCATTCGTGCCGGCGGCAGCGAAAACGGCGAGTAACGCCAAGGACGACGAAATTTCGGCGTTGAAAGCACAGCTTGCGGATTTGCAATCGAAAGTGGACAAGCTCGGCAACTGATCCTGTTTGGGGGTGCCGATGCGTCACTTGAAACTGTCACTCGCTGTGGTTCTGATGTCCACTGCTTCCATTGCAGCGGCGTCCGATCAATATATCCATGCCGGCCGACTGCTCGACAAGCCGGGGCAACCGGCGCGGGGGCCTTCGACAATTATCGTTCGCGACGGGAAGATTGCCGAGGTGCGTTCAGGCCTCGTCCCCGTGCCAGCCGATGCCGCATTGATCGACCTGTCGACGAGGTTCGTCCTTCCAGGCTTGATCGATAGTCATGTTCACTTGCGGTCCGATGCCGGTGGCGTGGCCGGACTCGTCGAGGATGTTACCCAATCGGACGCAGCCGCAGCCTATGAAACAGCGAATAATGCGCGCAAAACCCTGCTGGCCGGATTTACGTCAGTACGTAATATGGGGGACGGCGGCGCAACACTCGCCCTTCGCGACGCAATCGCCAAAGGCACGATGACAGGGCCGCGTATTGTGGACGCAGGCCGGGCGATTTCGACCACCGGCGGACATATGGACGAGCTCAGCAGCTATGCGCCATTCATTGCCGAGCATGTTGGCGACGAAAACCTGTGCGATGGCGTCGAGAGTTGTCGTCGGGCGGTACGCATCCAGATTCGGCGCGGCGCGGACGTCATCAAGATCGCAACGACGGGCGGCGTAAACAGCGGCACCGGTCGTCGCACGATGGCATTCAGCGATGAGATCAAGGCGCTCGTCGATACCGCGCATATGTACGGTCGCAAGATCGCCGCGCATGCGCATGGCGTCGAAGGCGTGAATGCCGCACTTGCCGCCGGCGTGGATTCGATCGAGCACGGCACCGAAATGGACGAGCGGACGGTTGCGCTCTTCAAGCAGTCGGGCGCTTATTATGTGCCGACATTATCGACGGTGAACGGATATATCGAACGCCTGAAAGCCAATCCGAACGCCTATGAGCCCAAAGTGCTGGAGCAGATCCGGTGGCGCATCGAAATTACGGGCAAATCGTTGCAGCGCGCGTATCCGGCCGGTGTGCGTATTGCATTTGGCACTGATGCGGGAGTCAGCAAGCACGGCAAAAACGCCGAAGAATTCGAACTAATGGTCAAAAACGGCATGCCGCCTGCCGCAGCGATCGAAGCCGCAACTGTGAACGCGTCGCGACTGCTCGGCATCGATGCGGAGGTCGGTACGCTCGAAGCTGGCAAAACGGCTGATATCATTGCGGTGTTTGGCGATCCGCTTGCCGATGTCGCTGTGCTGAAAACGGTGCCGTTCGTTATGAAAGGCGGCACCGTCTTCAAACAGTAAGCCGCTTAGTTCAGCGGCCTGATGAATTTCAGGGTCATGCGATCGCTTTCGCCGATGGCTGCATATTTTGCGCGGTCGGTATCTTTTTCGGCAAAGCTCGGTGGCAAGGTCCAGACACCTTTCGGATAGTCTTTCGTATCGCGCGGGTTGGCATTGATTTCGCTTGATCCGGCGAATTTGAAACCGGCTTTTTCGGCAAGCGCGCGGACCGTAGACACCTTGATGTAGCCGCTCGATTTTTCGCGGGCAGGATCGGCAGTTTCGGGCAGGCGATGATCCTCGATACCGAGCACGCCGCCGGGCTTCAGCATGGCATAAAGTTCGCGGAATGCCGCTTCGCTATAGTCGGCATTGTCGGCAGTGCCGCTGCCCATGCGCCAGTTATGGACGTTACGAAACGTGAGGACTGCGTCCGCGCTCCCGGCAGCGACAGGAGTTCCGCCATTGAACGAGGGGAAACTCGCCCGCGCGACTTTGCCATAAACCGCTGGATTGGCATCGAGGCGCTTGATGACTGATTCGGCCCGGGCAGCGGGGGGCGCAACAGTCAGCTTGCCGTTTGCCGCCAGATAGGGCGCAAGGATCTCGGTGTACCAGCCGCCGCCCGGCCAGATCTCGACAACATGATGCGTCGGCTTGATGCCGAAGAACATGAGGGTTTTGTCGGGATTGCGATATTTGTCGCGCGCAACGTTGGCAGGTGTGCGCGAGGGTGATCGAACCGCTGCAAGCAAGGCCGTCTGCGTGGATGCAACGACTGGACGCTTTTTGGTTTTTGCCTCAGCGGCACCGAGGCCGGCCGTTCCGACAGCCAAGATGGATGCCGCAAGTAAGATCGCACGCATGAGTTTCTCCAATCATTATTGTTAGACGCTGCCAGAAGAATGGGGCGGGTCTCGTAAAGGATCAATCCTGAATCGGATTTTGCTGCCAAAAGTCGAAAGCCGCTTTTTGCAAGCGCGCGACATGATCGCGGCCTTCCGGTTCGAGAGCACGCCCGTCGAAATCGGTCCGTCCGATCCACCAGCCCTGCCCGGGCAGCCCATCGCTTTCGCGCACGACGAGGACAGCGAGTTCAGGCTCTCCAGCTGCGAAAGCGCGCCGGTCGATTTCGTCGAGCACGTTGCACAAGGCGCGCATCTTCGGGCGTGTGAACGCCATGCCAAGGCAGTTCAGGGCTTCGGAATAGCTTATCGCATGCCCGGCTTGCGCTGCAGCTCTCAGCAGTGTCTCGATGTGATCGATGTCGAACAGCGGAGTCGTCATGACTCCGTCGTCTTAGCTTAGAGGCATGCCTCGAGGAACGGCTGATCGAAGCCATATTGCCGCGCTTTATCGAGCGTATAGGGGCGCAGACCCATCGCGCGATATTCGCCGATGATTTTCCCATCGGCATCTTCTTCGAGATATTCGAATTTGAACAGCTGCTGCGTGACGATGACGGGGCCTTCCATGCCGACGATCTCGGTGATGTCGGTGACGCGGCGCGAACCGTCGCGCAAACGCTTCACCTGAATGACGAGGTCGACCGAATCGGCGATCTGGCGCGAAATTGCTTCCTTGGGCATTTTGATGTCGCCCATCATGACCATGTTTTCCATACGGCCGATCGCTTCGCGCGGGGAATTGCTGTGCAGTGTGCACATCGACCCGTCATGGCCCGTGTTCATCGCGGCCAGAAGATCGAAACATTCCTGACCACGAATTTCGCCGAGGATGATCCGGTCCGGCCGCATACGCAGCGCGTTTTTCACGAGATCGCGGATCGAGATTTCGCCCTGTCCTTCGAGGTTGGCGGGGCGCGTTTCGAGCGGGAGCCAGTGCGGCTGCTGCAAGCGCAATTCGGCCGCGTCTTCGATCGTCAGCACGCGCTCGCCCGGATCGATCATTTTCGACAAAGCATTGAGCATCGTCGTCTTACCCGAACCCGTGCCGCCCGAAATGACGATGTTGAACCGGCAGGCGCCTGCAATTTTCAGTGCTGTCGACATTTTTTCGGACATCGATCCGCCCTTGGCCATCATGTCGAGCGTGATTGGTTTGGCGGAGAATTTACGAATCGAAATCGCTGTGCCGCGCAGCGATAGCGGCGGCACGATGACGTTGACGCGTGATCCATCAGCAAGACGGGCGTCGGCAAGCGGCGTCGTCTGGTCGACGCGGCGGCCGACCGAGTTGCAAATGCGCTGTGCAATCTGAAACAAATGCTCTTCATCGCGAAACTGGATCGGCGCGATGACCAGTTTGCCCTTTTGTTCGATGTAAGTCTGGTCAGGGCCGTTGACCATGATGTCGGTAATCGTCGGGTCGCTGAGCAATTCCTCGAGCGGGCCCAAGCCCAGCAATTCGTCGACAAGTACTTTTTCGAGCGCGAACTGCTCGCGCCGGTTGAGCGTGAACTTCAGTTCGGCAAGCACTTCGCCGATGATCGGGCGGAATTCTTCGGCAAGCTCTTCCTAGTTCAGCGTAGCGGCGGCTTCGGGATCGACGCGCTCGAGCAAGCGGGGAAGGACCTGCTCCTTGATCTTATGGACGCTTGCCTCGAACCCTTCGGCCTTGGGCGCAACTTCCATTTCATTCGTCTGGCGATCGTTCAGCCGCGTCATTGCGTCCGAATGATCGGGCATCGCCGGGTCGGCCATTGCGCCGGGCAGTGGGGTCGAATCGAGCGGGGGAAATTGCTTGCCGCCGTCGTCGGGCACTGGCGCGCCGCCACCCTGCATCGGCCGTGCAACGCCAAAGGCCGGGCGCGTGCCCGTTGGCGTTCCGCCTGCTCCACCGCGTTTTCCGAATGCGCTCATCTTATACCCTGCAATTACGGAGGCCACAGACAAGAATCTCTGGCGATTTAGGGTGAATAGATCGGAAACTTTTATATTGTCCTAATCGTGCGCGGACAGGGATTTAGCGGCTAGATTTTCCGTGGCCACGCTCGCGTTCGAGCAACGCCAGTTTCCGCGCGAGACCATAAGCATAGCCGCCGGGCGTTCCGTCCGAACGGACAACGCGGTGACAGGGGATGAGCACAGCAACATTGTTTGCGCCATTTGCCGACCCCGTGGCGCGCACCGCTCCGGGCTTTCCGACAGCCGCAGCAATCTGGGCATAGCTGCGCGTTTCGCCGGGCGGTATCGCCATTAACTGCTGCCAGACGGCCTGTTGAAATGCGGTTCCGGCAATGTCGAGCGGGAGCACAGACATATTCGCCGGGTCGTTTACGGCCGCGACGGCGGACCGGACAAGATCAGCCATGGATGCATCGCCCGGCTGGATAATTGCTTTTGGAAAACGCCGGTAAAGTTCGCTTTCGTCTTCATCGAACGACAAGCGGCAAATGCCTTTTTCGGTCGCGGCGAGAAGCATCGTGCCGAGTTCGGTTTCGGCCACGACCCAGCGAATCGTGACGCCGGCACCGCCATTTCGCCAAGCGCCTGGTGTCATGCCCAGCCGTCCTCCAGTTTCGGCGTAGAAGCGGCTTGGCCCCGAATAGCCTGCTGCATAAATGGCATCGGTCACCGAACCACCATCGCGCAACGCATCTTCGGCGCGCTTGGCGCGCAGCGCGCGGGCGTAAGCCGCTGGCGTCAAACCCGTGTCGCGTTTGAACAATCGATGGAAATGATGCGCGGCATAACCGACTTCGCGGGCCAGATCGTCGAGCGCAGGCACGGTTTCGGCAGTCTCGATCAAGCGGAGCGCGCGCGTCACGGCTTCGCGATCGCGCCCGACCTCATCGGGCTTGCAGCGCAGACATGCGCGATATCCTGCTGCTGTTGCCCCGGCGCCATCGGCGAAATATTCGACGTTTTGTTGCAATGGATGACGGGCAGGGCAGGACGGTTTGCAGTAAATGCCCGTCGTTTTGACCGCGCCGACGAATAGGCCGTCAAAGGCGCGATTGCGGGCGGAAAAGGCTGCCCAGGCTTCAGTCGGATCGATTGTCGTCATGGAGTCGGGTTTAGCGGGCACTTCATGTCGCTGCATCCCGATCCTTGCGGTCAAACATTGGCTTCGAACAATTCGAGCGTCCGTTCGCGCGCCAGATCGGCGCTGGCTTCGTGATAATCCTTGCGCCGGTCCGAATTGAAGCCATGCCCGGCTTCGTAAACATGCACAGTGACATCGGGATGCGCCGCTGCAATGGCTTCGACGTCGGCTATCGGGATCGATGCATCGAATCGACCGAAATGCAGGATCGTCAGGCACTTCGGAGTTTCTTCGATAAAAGGCATGATATGGCCGCCATAATAGCCCGACGCGGCGGCCAACCCCTTGACGCGACAGGCAGCGAGGAATGCCATTGTGCCGCCATAGCAAAAGCCGGTGATGAAAACCGGCCCGCGATCAACGAGCGCATCGACGCAGATCTGGATGTCGGCAACCGAGAGGTCGATGGGATGAAGCACGCGCGCCAGTTCGATTGCCCGCGCATATTGCTCGTCATTATAACCTGCCTGAAAGCCGGGATGTTCGCGATCGTAGAGCGCCGGGGCTAGCACTTCGTAGCCGTCGGCGGCGTAGCCATCGCATAGGTCGCGGATATGTTCGGTCACGCCGAAAATTTCCTGGACGAGGACAAGCCCTGCTTTGCGCGGCCCGGCAGGCGTTGCGCGGTAAACGTCGATTTCGGCGCCATCGGCCATCATCATCTTTTCAAAAGGCATTTCGGGCCTCCGATACTGTTGCCGCGCGCTTGGGGTGGCGCCGCAGGAAATGGATGATGAGCGCCATGCCGATGACTGACGGCAGTGCCCACAGGATCGGATTGAAGGCTAGGTGCGGGACATGCGCAATCAGCCCGACCGAGAGAAACGCTGTGTACGCCGCGATACCGGTTGCCACCATCGCTTTGAGATGTTCGGGAATGTAATCCGTCGGGCCGCGCGCGGCTTTGAATATGTACCACAGGTACGTGAGTGTGGTCCCGAAGCCCAGGGTAGCGACGAGGATCATCAGCGGTTGGCGCAGGATGATGCCCTGCACGAAGCAATTCACGCCGGCGACGAAGACGATGATCTGAAGCGCGACCATCGACCAGTGTCGGTTCGCATCGTGGTTGCGCTTGTTGGCGATCATCTGCAGACCATAGCGCGTCATGCTCATCGTCAGCAGCGCCAGATAGATCATCATCCAGCCAAGCAACCCGCGATAGAGCGGTTCGTCAGTGAGTTGCGTGTGCATTGCCGTCGGCCAGAAAACTGACAAAAGGCCCATGCCGAGCGCCTGAAAGCACGTCACATATATGGCTGTTGAAAATACCCGCCCGTAATAGCGATGGCGCGGACCGCCTTTCCGGGTTGCAACGCTACCCCAGAAACTGGTGAGCGCAACGATCCCAGCGCCGATATGCACAGCGAGGAAAAGATGGAACAGCCACGGCATCACGCGCAGTGTGTCCCAGCATTTTGCGCGCCGCAAGGTGCCATCTCTACCTTGCATCGCAGCAAATCGGGTGCTAGTCGCGCGCCATTCCTGCCGCAGGACGCATTGCCGTCCGCTCGCGCGCAGGGTCCAAACGTCACTAAGAGGACATGACCACGCGTGGAGAATTCCGGCGCCATTCAGGCTAGCCTATCGGGGCGCTACGCATCGGCGCTGTTCGATCTGGCGCGCGAAACGAAAGTTATCGAGCAAGTTGAAGCAAGTTTAGCTGTCCTCGAAAATGCGATAGCCCAGTCGGACGATTTGCGTCGTCTCGTTTCGAGCCCGCTTGTTGCCCGTGGCGCCGCCGCAAACGCCGTAAAAGCAGTGGCGGGGTCGCTCAGTCTCGATCTGCTGACCACGAATTTCCTTGGCGTGCTGGCATCGAACCGTCGCTTGGCGCAACTGACGAAAGTGATTGCTTCGTTCCGCGATCTCGCTGCCAATCACCGCGGCGAAGCGAGTGCGACGGTGACGACCGCGCATGGCCTGACCGACACGCAAGTCGCTGCGTTGAAGGCCAAGTTGAAAGCCCGCGTCGGCCGCGACGTTGCCGTTACCATGAAAACCGATCCGGCCATTCTTGGCGGCCTGATCGTCAAGATCGGATCACAGCTTATCGATTCGTCGATCCGCACCAAACTCAATACCCTCGCGCAAGCGATGAAAGGCTAAACATGGACATCCGCGCCGCTGAAATTTCCCGCGTCATCAAGGATCAGATCGCGTCCTTTGGCACCGAAGCCGAAGTCTCCGAAACCGGACAAGTGCTGTCGGTCGGCGACGGTATCGCGCGCATTCACGGCCTCGACAATGTGCAAGCCGGGGAAATGGTTGCCTTTGCCAATGGTGTGCAGGGCATGGCCTTGAACCTCGAAGCCGATAACGTCGGCGTCGTCATTTTTGGGTCGGACTCGGAAATCAAGGAAGGCGATGTCGTCAAGCGGACCGGCACAATCGTCGACGTGCCTGTCGGGCGCGGCCTGCTCGGCCGCGTTGTCGACGGGCTCGGCAAT
>JANODH010000257.1:0-1507 GCA_031412595.1 Sphingomonas sp.
TGGCTGCTGCACGGCGTATGCACGGCGGCCCAAGCCGACGCGGCACTCAGGCGGATGGCGGCAAAGGTCGACGGACAGAATGCGAGTGATCCGCTTTACCGGAAGCTCACGCCCGAAAGCGTTGCATTCCAGGCAGCGCGGTCGCTCATTTTCGAAGGCGTTGCGCAACCCAGCGGATACACCGAGCCGTTGCTGCACAAGTTCCGGCAATCAGTGAAAGCCGCGGCGAGCGCGCCTTAACCCGGCAGGTGATCGGCGAAGGCCGCAAGCACGTCTTCATAAAGCCGTCGCTTGAATGGCACGATCAGGTCCGGCAGCTGCCACGGGTCGACCCATTGATAAGCGTTGAATTCGGGATGCTCGGTCTCAAGATTGATATCGGAATCGCTGCCAAGAAAGCGCGCCAAGAACCACGCTTGCGTCTGACCGCCAAATTTGCCGCCCCACAATCGGCCCGCAAGCTCGGGCGGCAGATCGTACAAAAGATCCTGCGCCGCTCGGGCAACGACTTCGACCAGATGCGAGCCGATGCCGGTTTCTTCCTCGAGTTCGCGAAGCGCGCCAGTCTGCGCATCCTCGCCCGGATCGAGCCCGCCCTGCGGCATTTGCCAGGCATCGACAGTCGAATCGATGCGTTGCGCCACGAAGACCTTGTTGTCGGCATTCAGCAACATGACTGCGGCCGCCGGGCGATAGGGCAGTGTCATGCGGTAATTTCGGCGACCATGGCTTTCAGCGCAGCAAGCGCTCCCAATATGTCCTGCTGCCCCGACGGGATGGCTTTGCGCAGATTAATGAAGCCATGGATATTGCCGACGGCTTCGCGGTAGATCGTCGGCACGCCCGCCGAGATCAGGGCTGCCGCATAAGCGCGCCCCTGATCGCGCAGCGGATCGAGACCGGCTGTCATCACGAGCGTCGGCGGCATGCCTGCCTGATCGAAAGTGAGTGGCGCGGATCGCACATGCGATTGTTCGGCGGCATAGGCGTTCATGAAATAGTCCATCGCCTCGACAGTCAGCAATTTGCCGACGCCGTGATCACGGTACGACTGCCAGTCGTTATGATCCGCAACCACCGGGTAAATCGGGAATTGGGCGATTACAGGGACGGCAGCCGGCTTGTCGCGGAGCGCCATTGTCGTAATTACAGTCAGGTTGCCGCCTGCGCTGTCGCCCGAAGTCACCAGACCGGTGCAGGGAATATTTTCCGCGATCCATCGTGTTGCCGCTTCGCAATCGTCGGGACCAGCGGGCCAGGGATGCTCAGGAGCGAGCCGGTAGTCGATCGAGATCACCGGCATGTCGAGGGCACGCGCGGCTTCGGCGCAATAAGGTTCGTGCGTCTGGAGATTGCCGATCACGAAACCGCCGCCATGATAGAAGACCATGACGGGGCCGGGATCGCGGGCCTCGCGCGCATCATAAAGCCTCGCCGGGATCGCGCCTGCGGGGCCGGGGATCGATAAATCTTTGATAACAGCAAGCGGGCCGGTTTCGGCTTCGGC
>JANODH010000258.1:0-2576 GCA_031412595.1 Sphingomonas sp.
CCATGCCGTGCACGATAATCCCGCCACCAACCCAGAGCATCGCAGCGGTGCCGATCACACCCAGTGCCTTCAGCAGCCCGGGCATGCCGCTGACCAGTCCGCGCCCGATGCTCTGGCCAATACCTGTGCTTCCCTTGGCCATGTGCAGCCCGACATCGTCCATCTTCACGATCGCGCCGACCAGCCCGTAAACACCGACCGTCACGAAAATGCCGACGACAGCGAGAACAGCGGCTTGCTGCACCAAACTACGCGCCGCCACATCGGCGAGCGCGATCGCCATGATTTCGGCTGACAGGATAAAGTCGGTGCGGATCGCGCCACTGACTTTGCTGGCTTCCATATGGACCGGATCGTCGAATTCTTCGGCATCATCGCCATGGACTTCATGGCCCATCGCCACTTCGATGATCTTTTCAGCGCCTTCGTAACAAAGATACGCGCCGCCGATCATCAGCAGCGGCGTTAAGGCCCATGGTGCAAACGCACTCAGCAACAGGCACGCCGGCAACAGGATCAGCAGCTTGTTGCGCAAACTGCCCAGCGCAATTTTCCAGATGATCGGCAATTCGCGGTCGGCCGCAAACCCCGTGACATAGCGCGGCGTCACCGCCGTATCGTCGATCACGATACCCGCCGCCTTTGCGCTCGCCTTGCCGGCTGCCGCCGTCACATCGTCGATGGAGGCTGCGGCCACTTTGGCAATCGCAGCAACATCATCGAAAAGCGCAAATAGTCCGGATGCCATCAGCTCAATCTTTCTTTGGGGCGCGCCACGCGCCGCGCAATTGCATAACCGATCAGCGCCGCACCGCCGCCGAACAGCCAGCCACCGATCACATCGCTTGGCCAGTGCACGCCAAGTGCGATTCGTGACAAGCCGATCGCCCCTGCGAGCAGCATGGCAGCAACCAGCGTCTTTCGCCCGCCGAGCAGCATTGCCCCTAACAACAAAATGACCATCGCGCCTGCGGCATGGCCGCTGGGATAAGCAAAAGTATCAACATGATCGAGCGGCGGGACAAGCGACGGGCGCGGTCGCGCAAAAGCTTCTTTTGCGGCGCTATGCCCCGTAATCGACAAGCCGACGGTTACCAGAAACACTGTCGCCGAGCGCCAGCAATGGCGGTAAATCAGGGCGAACAACACAACCAGCATTATTCCCGCGCGCCAGCTGGGATCGCCGATCCGCGTCACGAAGGTGGCAACTGTAATCGCTGCATCGGCCGAAGCCGCGTGCGTCATTGCCAAGGCCTTGAACGTCGCGACATCACCGCCGTTCAGCAGCCCTGCTATCGCCGCACCGCCGATCAGCAGTGACGCTAAAACTAGCACAAGTCCCGACCATAAATATCGCGTGAAGGCAGCCGTCATTCGCTCCCCTTGGCGATCACGCCGCCCATGATCACGACGTCGACTTTTTCGAGCAGCCGGACATTCGCTGTCGGATCGCCCGTCACGGCAATGATATCGGCATATCGCCCGACGGCGATCGCGCCGACGTCCGCCGTCCGGCCGAGCGCTTGCGCCGCATTGGTGGTTGCGGCTTGGATCGCCTGCATCGGCGTCATGCCATATTCCACCATCGTGCCGAGCTGTTTGCCAGCCATCCGGTGCGGCATCACGCCGGCATCCGATCCGAACACCATTTTTACGCCTGCCCGATGCGCTTTGCGGAAACCATCGCGCTGCGTCTGCGCGATTTCGCGGTCCTTGCGCAGATTGTCCTCGAGAACGCCGTTCTTCGCGCCTTCGGCCTGCGTGTAATCGGTGTTGTAGATATCCATCGCAAACCACACCGGCTGCGCGCGCGCTGCCGCCAGTTTGATCCCTTCGTCGTCGACCAGGCTCGCATGTTCGATCGTATCGATGCCCGCGCGGATGGCAGCCTTGATCCCCGCCGCACCATGCGCATGCGCGGCAACTCTCAGTCCCCATTGATGCGCTTCATCGGCAATCGCGCGCATTTCGACTTCGGACAATTGCTGCTGCCCCGGCTCGGTATTGCGGCTGAAAACGCCGCCGGTCGCGCAGATTTTGATCACTTCGGCACCATATTTACGCTGTTCGCGCACGCGCTGGCGCAATTGCTGCTCGCCGTCACCGACAGCCGATCCTTTGCGGGCAAACGACGGCGGAAAGAATGTCTCGTCGCAATGGCCGCCTGTCGCCCCGATTGCACTGGCGGCGGGAACGATGCGCGGACCAACGGCATAGCCCTCGGCAATCGCCTGCTTCAGTCCGACATCGTTATAATTTGCTGCCCCGACATTACGCACGGTCGTGAACCCGGCCTCGAGCATCTGTCGCGCATTCTGAACGCCTGCGGCCATCCAGAAGCTGTCGGTATACTCAAGACTGCGATAGCCGCCGATTTCCGCCAATGAATCGAGATGAACATGCATATCGATGAGGCCGGGCAGAATTGTGCGCTCGCCCAGATTGATCACCTTGGCGTCGGCTGCCATTTTAACGGTCCGCGCGTCGGCGATACCCGTGATGCGCCCGTCGGTTACGGTGATCATCGGATACGGTACGAGCCGCCCGTTTTCGACATCGACCATGCGGGCAGCGGT
>JANODH010000259.1:0-3132 GCA_031412595.1 Sphingomonas sp.
ATTCTGTATTCATTAACTGCAGAAGAATTGGCGGCTTGAGCGGTGCGCTATCAGCTTCGGGCCATTTGGTATTAAGCCTGAGATAACCGTCGCCTCAGACGCCGTGATAGGATCTGAACCAGTCAACGAATTTGGCGATACCGACGTCAAGTGACGTCGTCGGTCGATAACCGTGGTCGCGCGCGATGGCGTCGATATCGGCATAGGTCGCTGGGACGTCGCCCGGTTGCATCGGCTGGAAATTGCAAATTGCGGTTTTTCCAGTGGCCTGTTCGATCAACGCGATAAAATGCATCAGTTTTTCGGGTCGGTTGTTGCCGATATTGTAAATCGCATGCGGCGCGATACTGCCGCCAGGTTTTTGCGCGCTATCATCGGTTGGCGGTCGATCGTTGCAGGCAAGCACGCCGGCCACGATGTCATCGATATACGTAAAATCGCGGCTCATTTCCCCATTATTGAATACTTGTATCGGCTCGCCGTCGAGGATCGCTTTGGTAAACAGCCACGGCGCCATGTCAGGGCGCCCCCAGGGGCCATAGACCGTAAAAAAACGTAGTCCGGTTAGCGGGACGCGATACAAATGGGCGTAGGTTTCGCTCATCAGTTCGTCTGCGCGCTTGGTCGCCGCGTAAAGTGAAACCGGATGATCGGCGCGGTCGTCGACCGCAAATGGCAGTTTTGTGTTGCCGCCGTAGACCGACGATGACGACGCATAGACCATTGGGACCGCCCGCTCACGCGCAAGCTCGAGCAGATTGAGATGCCCCACGATATTGGATCGGGCATAGGCCATCGGATTCAAGAGCGAGTAACGAACACCCGCCTGTGCGCCGAGATGGATGATCCGGTCGAAGGCTTCCTCGCTCAGCGTTAGTTTGTCAGCGAAGTCCAGTTGCCTGAAAGCAAACGCCGAACTCTTAAGTGTGGCCAGACGCGCTCGTTTTAGAGAAGGATCGTAATAATCATTGAGATTATCGATGCCGAGAACATGATCGCCGCGTGCCGATAACGCATTACAAACCGCCGCCCCGATGAAGCCGGCTGCGCCGGTCACGAGGACTCTCACGGCGCACCCGCTGCAGCGCGACGCAGTCGATCATTGATCGCAAAGCCAAGCCCTGTTTCGGGTACAGGCGCAACGGCAATGCGCGGGGCCGATGATTGGTCCGCAACGTGAAGTGCCGCGAACAATGAAGCTGCGGCTTCGTTCAGGCTGCCGTCCTTGCTCAGGTTGAAATCGCCGATTATCGGTCCAAAGCCTAAATGCCATTCGTCGACAGAAACATCGACGGCATTCAGGCGTAGTGGCTTGGACGGCGCATAATGCGCAGCGATTTGTCCTGGTGCTTCAATATTATGTATATTCGTCGCAACGATAGCGCTCTCGATCAAAATCGGCCCATGTCGCAGCAGTTCGACGGCAGATCCCACGACTTTGACGATGGTGGATTCAATGCCGCCTTTTGTCGGTCCGTCGTCGACGACCATCGGAATTCTGCCATCCAGCGTCCGCAATACATGGTCAGCCCGCGTCGGACTGATGGTGCCACTTGCATTGGCGCTCGGCGCGGCCAGCGGAAGACGCGAGGCAGCAAGCAATGCACGCATCGCCCGATGGCTGGGTATCCGGAGCGCGACTGTCGAAAGACCGGCAACAGCGAGTGACGCGATCGGGGCGTCCGGCCGTAAAGGAACGACAATTGTCAGCGGGCCGGGCCAGTAGCGCGCGGCAAGTTCCAACGCCGTGGAACTGAACGTGCCGATTTTTAGCGCTTCATTCACGGTCGATACGTGCACGATCAGCGGATTGAACGCAGGGCGACCTTTCGCAGCGTAAATGCCCGCAACGGCCGCACCGGAGGTTGCATTGGCGGCAAGGCCGTAGACAGTTTCTGTTGGCACCGCGACAGCCTGGTCGGCTTTGATAAGTCCCGCCGCCACTTCAATGGCTTGTTCCGAAAAGGGCGAGACGATGGTTTCCACTCAGTCGCTCCAGATGCCGCGCGTGTCGTAAATGATTTTTCCTTCGCGTTCTTCCGCCGGAACCGACTTGAAAAGATCATGATCGACAAGAACGACGATTACAGGGCAATCGAGCAGTGCGGTATCGATATCGGCAAGCGCAGCGCCACTGTCATCGAAGATGGCGGGAAGTTTTTCGGCATAAGGTTCCACAATGGCGATCCGCTTGCCGAACCTCGTCGCCAGCGCCACGGCAACCTTCAGTGCCGGGCTTTCGCGGAAATCGTCGACGTTTGCTTTGAATGCGAGACCGAACAGCGCGACGCGGCCTTGATGCTTCTCAATAAGGCGTCCCGCATGATCGATGACATATGCGATTTTGGCGTCGTTCACTTCGCGTGCGGTGCGGATCAGCGGTGTTATCTCGGGCGCGCTGTGCACGATGAACCAGGGGTCGACGGCAATACAGTGACCACCCACGCCCGGCCCCGGAGACAGGATGTTGACTCGCGGATGACGATTGGCAAGGCGGATGACATCCCAGACATCGATGCCGAGCTGGTCACTGACCATCGACAGTTCGTTGGCAAATGCGATGTTGACGTCGCGGAAGGCATTTTCACTCAACTTGACCATTTCGGCCACCCGCGACGTTGTCGTGACGCAAGTTCCGCGGACGAAGCTTTTGTAAAACGCGAATGCTTTGCGGGCACAGCGGGGCGTAATCCCGCCGATACAGCGGTCATTATCGATAAGCTCGATCAGGATGCGACCGGGCAAAACGCGTTCGGGGCAATAAGCAATGGCAATGTCAGCCGTGCCATTGCCGGCTTGAGGCACTTTCAAGTCGGGGCGTGCTGTTGCGATCAAGTCACGAACAGCCTCTGTCGTGCCGACCGGCGATGTCGATTCGAGAATGATGAGATCACCGGCTTTCAAGACCGAAGAAATCGACCGCGCAGCCCGGAGGACATGACTGATGTCGGGCGCGTGATTTTTGTCGAACGGCGTGGGAACGGCAATGAGAAACACATCGGATGGCTCGATGATCGTCGATGCGCGCAACAGCCCGCGCGTGACGACACCTTGCACGAGCGCGTCTAGATCGACTTCTTCGATATGCACTTGCCCGGCATTGATCGTGTCGACAACGGACTGATGCACGTC
>JANODH010000260.1:0-2783 GCA_031412595.1 Sphingomonas sp.
TAGCAGGTCGCTATGAGCGGGGGCAACTTGCTCTGACAGAGCCCACTGACAGAACCCTGATCAGCAACCGATCTACGGACGACGATCGAATTCCCTTGCGAGTATTTTGCGATAGCGCACGGGATCAAGTTCGAGACCATAACGCGGCGCGTCGGGAAACTGAGACGCTGTCCATTCACGTTCGGTTTCGATCGACTTGCGCATCTCCGCTTCGGACGGCCGATTGATTATATTGGTTGCAAGAGCAGCGATATAAGCCGCCTGGTCATCCATCATCCGGATGTTGCTCCCACCGGTAACATCGAAGAAACCGATGAAGTAGAGCTTGTCGACTTTGGGATGGGCGACGCGGTTGTACAGATTGACGCGCGTGGTATCTGCTTCAACCGGCGATAGGTCAGCCGACAGAAAAGGCACCACGGTGCTATATCCCGTCGCCGCAATAATGGCATCGAACCGCTCGCGCGTACCATCGCAAAAGCTGACCTCATGCCCTGTAACGCCACTTATCCCCGGCTTGACCGTAACACGGCCCCAGGCAATCTGCGAAATCAGTGTTGGATGGCTGATCGGATGCGTCCGCGTCGTCGGGGTTCGAAACCCCCACTGCTCCATCCGGCCATGGAATATGCGCGTCAGCATTGTGCGAATCCAAATGCGCAGCCGCCACGGCATGAACGGGCGTTCGAGTTTCAGAAAGATCCGTGAATTCGGGACACCAAACATCATGCGCGGCATGATCAGGACCGGCGACCTTGCCGACAGGACAGTCTGTGATGTCACGGCGCAAACGTCTGCCGCAATATCGACGCCGCTGTTGCCTGGTCCAATGACGAGAACGCGCTTGTCTGCATAAGGCGTGGGTGTCCGGTAAACATGCGCGTGGCTGTAATCGCCTGTAAAGCCAGCGACCTGTGGCGGGTGACGCGGGACGCTCTGATGTCCTGTTGCGACAACGACCCCGTCGAACGTAGCCGCTTCGCCCGATTCCAGCGTCACGGTAAACCGGCTCTCTGTGGGTTCGACGGAATTTACCCGGCACCCGAAACGGACGTGTGGAGCCAGTTCAAAATGATCGGCATAACGCTCGAAATACCGGCTCATTTCAACATGGTCGGGATAGAGCGGGGTATCGTCAGGAAAAGGAAAATCGAGGAGGCTGCTGACCTTCGCTTCCGAATTTATGTGCAGAGATTTATAAGCAGGACTCAGGCCGCTGTCATTATTGTAGACCCAGAGCCCACCGATCTTCGAACCGATTTCGAATATGGTGACGTCGATGCCTTTTTCAGTCAGGTATTTTGCTGCGCATAATCCCGCTGCCCCGGCCCCAATGATTGCAAAATGTTGCGTCATAATTTGGCGTTTAACCAAATACATGCCTGGCCGAGTGCCTCATCGGCGCGATCGAGGAGACCGACCCAAGACATGAAGCCGTGGTTCATGTCGCCGTAGCGTATTACCGTTGTGTCGACCGCAGCTTGCGACAGTTTCGCGGCGAGCGCTTCGCCTTCATCGCGCAGAGGATCATAATCCGCGGTCATTATATATGTCGGCGGTAGGCCAGCAAAGTTGCTCGCTCGCAACGGGGAGGCATAAGGATCCGAACCGTCACTCACAGCGTTCAGATAATGACCCCAGAAATACTGCATCGCCTTGGCAGTGAGCCCCCACCCGTCACCACGTTCGACATACGACTGCGGCATCGGATCCGGATAGTTCGCCACAGGATACATCAAGATTTGCGCCTTTATGACTGGCTCTCCCAAATCCCGGAGCCGCAAACTCGTCACGATTGCCATCGTCCCTCCTGCGCTGTCGCCCGCCAGGACGACAGCACGAGGATCACCACCGAGTTCTAAAGCATTTTCGGAAACCCACCGCGTTGCTGCGAGGCAGTCATCCGGCCCTGCTGGAAACTTGTTTTCGGGCGCAAGCGCATAATCGACCGAGACCACCACGGCCCGGGCTCGCAGGCATAACTGCCGACACAGCCCATCATGTGTGTCGATGCTGCAGATTACGAACCCACTGCCGTGAAAAAATGCGATCACGGGATGTCCGTCCGTAAGATCGGGGCGGTATACACGGACCCGTATTGCCCCGCGCGGGCCGGGGATCATTCGGTCTGCGACGAATGCAACGGGAGGGCAAGGCACTTTGGCGTAGCGCGCCAAATCGGTAGCGCGGATTTCGGCAGGCGTGAACGACTGTAACGGCGGAAGGTTAGCGCCCTTATCGAGCATGGCCTGAAGCCAAGGATGAAGTGGCACAGTCATCGGATGATGAAACCTGCATAGCCATTTTCAGCGACGCTACTGCAAATGTCGCGGTAACGGCCGATCCCCCCTACGAACGGCAAAAATACTCGCGGTTTGCCTTCGATGTTTGCGCCATTGTACCAGGAGTGTGCTTCTGGAAAAAGCGTTTGGTCCGCTTCATCGTTCACACGCTTTACCCAAGCAGTCTCAGCTGCGTCTGTTGGTTCGATCGTTGTCGCGTCGTTCGCCGCAAGATAGATCAGGCAGTCTGCAATCCACTCGATATGTTGCTCGATCCCGACGACCATATTAACGAGAACCGACGGGCTGCCCGGGCCGGTAATGACAAACAGATTTGGAAACGCCGCGCTCATCAAGCCCAGGTAGTTGCGTGGGCCGTTTGCCCATTTGTCCTTTAGAGCAAGGCCATTTCGGCCACGAATATCGATGGATGCCAGCGCACCGGTCAAAGCGTCATAGCCTGTCGCGCAGACGATTATATCGGTCTCGAAAGTCGTTTCG
>JANODH010000261.1:0-2653 GCA_031412595.1 Sphingomonas sp.
AGGGTCTCGGTGCCGACGCCATCGATACTGGCCCCCATGGCAATCAGGCAGCGGCACAGATCGACGATTTCGGGTTCGCGGGCTGCGTTCTCGATCACGCACGTCCCTTTGGCGCGCACAGCGGTCATCAGCGCATTTTCGGTCGCGCCGACCGAGACGATGGGGAAGCGCATCGTGCCGCCGGGCACGCGGCCCCCCGGGGCAGACACTTTGACATAGCCCGCGAGCATTTCGACCGTTGCGCCAAACGCTTCCAGCGCTTTCAGGTGCAAATCGATCGGGCGGTTTCCGATTGCGCAGCCGCCGGGCAGCGAAACCGTCGCCTCGCCCATCCGCGCCAGCATGGGGCCCAGCACGAGGATCGACGCACGCATCTTGCGCACGATGTCGTACGGTGCGGTCGTTGCGGTCACACGCTGCGCCCGCGCTGTCATCACGCGCCCGAAATCTTCTGGTCGCGCCCCTTCGATCATCGTCGATACGCCGAGTTGGTTCAAAAGGTGCCCGAAACTGTCGACGTCGGCCAGCCGGGGCAGATTGCGCAGCGTCAGCGGCTCATCGGTTAGCAAAGCGCACGGCAGCAGCGTGAGCGCGCTATTCTTGGCGCCCGAGATGGGCAATTGCCCCGACAGCCGATTGCCGCCGCGAATGTGAATACGATCCATTGATGCTGTGTAGCGGGTGAGCGCGGGCGCGCAAGCTGGGCAAGAAAAAGGCCGGCCCCATTGCTGGAGCCGGCCGCTTCGTAAGCGCTTCGGGTAGATAGCGTTTTTAGGATCGAGGGGTTTTAGGCAACGGCTTCGAGATCGATGACCATGTCCTCGGGATCACGCAGAACATAGCCGCGGCCCCAGACGGTTTCGATATAGTTTTCGCCGCCGCAAGCCATGCTGAGTTTCTTGCGCAGCTTGCAGATGAAGACGTCGATGATCTTGAGTTCGGGTTCGTCCATGCCGCCGTACAGGTGGTTCAGGAACATTTCCTTGGTCAGCGTTGTGCCTTTGCGCAGCGAAAGAAGCTCGAGCATCGCATATTCCTTGCCGGTCAGGTGGACCCGGGCGCCGTCAACTTCGACCGTCTTGGCATCGAGGTTCACAGCGAGCTTGCCAGTGCGGATGACCGACTGCGAGTGGCCTTTCGAACGGCGGACAACAGCGTGGATGCGCGCCACCAGTTCGTCGCGGTGGAACGGCTTGGTGACATAATCGTCGGCACCGAAACCGAACGAGCGGACTTTGCTGTCCATTTCGGAAATACCACTGAGAATAAGAACTGGAGTCTGCACCTTGGCGACACGCAGCTTCTTTAGAACGTCGTAGCCATGCATATCGGGCAAATTGAGATCCAGACAGATAATATCGTAATCGTAAAGCTTGCCGAGGTCCAAACCCTCTTCGCCCAGATCGGTCGTGTAGACATTGAACCCCTCGGTCGTCAGCATCAGCTCGATTGCTTTTGCCGTCGTCGGTTCGTCTTCGATCAACAAGACACGCATCCGTGAAACCCCTTTTGCCACCCGTGGAATTCATTAACCAAAAAACATATGAAGGGAAAAGGTTAATTCAGTCTTAAAGCCTCGAAAGCAGCGCGCCAGCGTCGGGCTTTTGCTTAAGGGATTGCACCACGCAGATAAGCGGCTAGGTTTGATTGCATGACAAGCCGACAAAAGGGCTAAGGGGAATTATGACCGAAACCGTCCAAAAGAGCATACTCGGCCGGATGTTTGCGCGCAAATCGATCGCGCAGGTTCAGCGCGAGACAGCAAACAGCGAGTTGAAGCGTACACTCGGCAAATGGAATCTATTGCTGCTCGGCGTCGGCTGTATCATCGGTGCTGGTATTTTCGTGCGAACCGGCAGTGCGGCTGCCCTCCATGCCGGCCCTGCCGTTCTCCTGTCGTTCGTTGTGGCAGGCATCGTCTGCGCGTTTGCCGGGCTTTGCTACGCCGAACTGTCGTCGACGCTGCCGGTGTCCGGATCGGCCTATACCTATGGCTATGCGACGCTCGGCGAATTTGTCGCCTGGATCATGGGCGCTTTGCTTCTGCTCGAATATGGTTTGGCGGCGTCCGTGGTTGCTGTCGGCTGGGCGGGGTATGTCGTCAGTTTGCTTGCCGATTTCGGCCTTGCGATCCCCCCGGAACTCACTGGTCCGGCTGGCTACACGCTGATGAAAGACGGTGCGCCAGTCGTGATCGACGGCCAGCAAGTCGTCACGATATTCAATCTTCCGGCTTTCCTGATTTGTATTGCTCTTGCTCTCCTGCTCGTGCTCGGGGTGTCCGAGTCTGCTAAAGTCAACAATGTGATCGTGGCGATCAAAGTCAGCGTCCTGGTTGCTTTTATTGTCGTCGGTGGCTTGATCGTGCTGTCGAACTTTACCGAACTTGTCGCGAAAAACTGGGTCCCGTTCATTCCGCCCAACGAAGGCGAAGGTAAATTCGGCGTTGAAGGCATCATGCGCGCCGCCTCGATCGTGTTTTTTGCCTACATTGGCTTCGAAGCGGTATCGACAGCCGGGCAGGAAGCGCGTGACCCGAAAAAGGACATGCCGTTTGGCATAATCGGATCGTTGGTCGTCTGCACTGTCATCTATATGCTTGTTGCTGCGATCATGACTTTGCTGGTGCCCTACAGCAGCTTGAACGTGCCTG
>JANODH010000262.1:0-2573 GCA_031412595.1 Sphingomonas sp.
CAACGGCGCGCCGATTCAAAGTGCGCAGGGAGAGTGGAATGGCGCGTTACCTGAAAACCGGTATCACCGAAGATGCTGCGGCCGACGCGGACACGAAAGTGCGCGCGATCGTCGAGGAAATCATTGACGACGTGAAAAAACGCGGCGGCGATGCCGTGCGCGACTGGTCGAAAAAGTTCGACAACTGGGCCCCTGCCGATTTCCGGCTTTCGAAGGCAGACATCGATGCTGCTTATGCCGCACTTGCCCCGCAAACCATCGACGACATCCGCTTTGCCCAGGCACAGGTGCGCGGTTTCGCGCAGATTCAGCGCGATGCCCTGAAAGACGTCGAAGTCGAAACGCTGCCCGGTGTCATCCTCGGGCACAAGAATCTGCCGGTGAACAGCGTGGGATGTTATGTGCCCGGCGGCAAATATCCGCTTGTCGCCTCGGCGCACATGAGCGTCGTGACGGCAAAAGTCGCTGGCGTGCAGCGCATCGTTTCGGTGGCACCGCCGTTCGAAGGGAAACCCAATCCCGCCATCGTCGTTGCGATGCACATGGCTGGTGCCGATGAAATTCTGTGCGTCGGCGGGGTGCAGGCAGTCGCTGCAATGGCCCTTGGCACGCAAAGCATCGCAGCGGTCGACATGATCGTTGGCCCAGGCAATGCCTATGTTGCGGAGGCCAAGCGCCAGCTGTTCGGGCGGATCGGCATCGATCTGCTGGCAGGACCAACCGAAACGCTGGTGATCGCCGACGAAACCGTGGATGGTGAGCTCTGCGCCGCCGATTTGCTGGGGCAAGCCGAACATGGGCCGAACTCGCCGGCAATCCTGCTGACCAATTCCGAAAAGCTGGCGCGCGACACGATGCGCGAGATCGAGCGGCAACTGACGATCCTGCCGACCGCGCCGATCGCGGCAAAAGCCTGGGCCGATTACGGTCAGGTGATCGTCGCCGACAGCTATGCGGAAATGGTGCAGATCGCTGACGAGATCGCGTCCGAACATGTTCAGGTGATGACGCGCGATCCCGATTATTTCCTGAACAACATGACCAATTACGGCGCGCTGTTTTTGGGTCACCGGACCAATGTCAGCTATGGCGATAAAGTTATCGGCACCAACCACACGCTCCCGACGAAGAAAAATGCCCGCTTTACGGGCGGGCTCTGGGTCGGCAAGTTCATCAAGACGTGCACCTATCAACGGGTGCTGACTGATGAGGCAAGCGTGATGATCGGGGAATATTGCTCGCGGCTGTGCGCAATCGAAGGCTTTGCAGGACACAAGGAACAGGCTGACATAAGGGTCCGCCGCTATGGCCGCAAAGAAGCAGCCTGAGGCACACAACCGCCGGGCAACGTCATACGACGTCGCGCGCCATGCCGGAGTCTCGCAATCGGCTGTATCGCGCTGCTTCAAACAAGGCGCTTCGGTCGCACCGCGGACGCGCGAAAAAATTCTCACCGCCGCGCGCGAGTTGAATTATTATCCCAATGCGATTGCGCAGGGGTTGATTACGCGGCGGTCGAATCTCGTCGCGATCATCATTTCGAACCTGACCAATCTCTATTATCCCGAAGTGCTGGCCGAACTGACGCAGCGATTGTCGGCGCAAGGCATTCGCGTGTTGCTGTTTTCGCTGGCTGCGGAATCCGACGTCGATGAAGTGCTCGATCAGGTCTGGCGATACCGAGTCGACGGCGCAATCGTTGCTGCGCGGCTGCATCCTGAACAACTGGCCGCGTTTGCCGACCGCGGGGTGCCCGTCGTGCTCTACAACCGCATCGGCGAAGGCGTGCCGGTCGCCAGCGTCTGCTGCGACTCAGTCAGCGGCGAACATGCGCTGGTCGAAGCGCTCGTTGAAGGCGATCATCATATATTCGGCATCATTGCCGGACCGGCTGACAGTTACGTCGGCGAAGAACGCGTCGAGGCCGCGCGGCGGCGGCTGCATCAGCTGGGGCGTGACTGCCTGATCGTGCGCGGCACGTTCGATTATCAAAGCGGCGATGCAGGGCTCAAAGATTTGATGCGGATGACCGATCGCAAGCTCGATGCACTGATTTGCGCCAACGATCTGATGGCGATCGGCGCGATCGACAGTGCACGCATCAATTTCGGCATTCATGTGCCCGGCGATCTGTCGGTCGTAGGGTTCGATGGCGTCGGACCGGCGACCTGGCTCGCCTATCAGGTGACGACAATCCGCCAGCCGGTCCGCCGGATGACCGAAGCTGCTGTCGCTATGCTGCTCGAACGGATCGAGCGGCCCGACCTGTCACCCGAACAGAGATTGTTTGCAGGGGAATTGCTCCAGGGCAGCTCGGCGCGGCTCGGCTGATCGAAGGGGCTTTATACAGATGACGGGACGCATTCTTACTACGCATGTTGGATCGTTGCCGCGTTCGGCAGCTGTTACGGATCTCGTTTTTGCACAGGAACGCAGCGAGCCGGTCGACGCAGCGCAATTTTCTTCCGTCATCGGGGCGGCGGTCGACGACGTGGTGGCGCGGCAGGTCGCGAGCGGGATCGATATCGTTTCCGACGGGGAAATGTCGAAGATTTCCTATGCGACCTATATCA
>JANODH010000263.1:0-5883 GCA_031412595.1 Sphingomonas sp.
TGTTCACCAGTGGCTATGTGTCGAATGAAGCGACGCTCGCTACCTTGGGCAAGGTCCTGCCCGGCTGCGTCATCTTCTCGGATGAACTGAACCATGCCAGCATGATTGCCGGCATCCGCAATTCGGGCTGCGAAAAGCGCGTCTGGCGGCACAATGATCTCGCACATCTCGAGGAACTCCTGGGTGCCACGGACGCCGACGCGCCAAAACTTATCGCCTTCGAAAGCGTCTATTCGATGGACGGCGACGTGGCGGATATCGCCGCGATCTGCGACCTTGCCGACAAATATAACGCGCTGACTTATTGCGACGAAGTTCATGCTGTCGGCATGTATGGCGCGCGCGGCGGCGGCATCACCGAACGCGATGCGGTCGCCGACCGGGTCACGATCATCGAAGGAACGCTCGGCAAAGCATTCGGGGTCATGGGCGGCTATATCGCGGCGCGGCGCGACATCATCGACGTGATCCGCAGTTATGCGCCCGGGTTCATTTTTACGACCAGCCTGTCGCCCGTGCTCGTTGCGGGCGTGCTGGCCAGCGTCCGCCATCTGAAGTCGTCTTGCGAGGAGCGCGATGCCCAACAAGCTGCCGCAGCGACACTCAAGACGCTGTTCACCGATGCAGGCCTGCCAGTGATGGAGACGACAACACATATCGTTCCATTGATGATCGGCGATCCGGTGAAAGCCAAGAAAATCAGCGACATCCTGCTGGCGGAATATGGCGTTTATGTGCAGCCGATCAATTATCCGACGGTTCCGCGCGGCACCGAACGCCTGCGCTTCACGCCGGGGCCAGCGCATACCGCCGACATGATGGTTGAACTGACTGATGCGCTGCTCGAGATCTTCGGGCGCCTCGAATTGCGAAAAGCCGCCTGATCTAACGCGCAGCCAGCAGCGTCAAAATTCCAAGGCCGGCAGACAGCGTTAAGCGCATCGCAAACCAGCCCTTTGGCACAAGCTTTTGCCGATCAAGCTCCCGGTCGACCAGTGGCGCAAGCAGTAATCCCGCGCCGACGATGGTCAGGGCCTGACCCGGCGACCCGCTTCGCATGATCCACAAGAGCCCGGCAGCAAAAGCAATCAGCGACGGAACGACACCCACGAGATAAAGCCAGCGTGAGGCGTTCGGGTTCACAGCCGCGACACCCCACCACAACCCGCCCAGAAAGCTGAAAATCAGGGCGCCATATAGGAATGCAGAAAACTGCCCGAAGGCTGCATGGGGCGGGTGCAACGTGATGGCTGCTGCAAGAATTTGGGGAATAAGCCCCGACAGGCCGAGGGCCCAAGCGATTCGGGGAAGTTTTTGCTCCATCACAGTGCTTTACCGGGAAAGTACGGCACTCCAAGCATAACCACGATATAGCGATACGAATTGTTCGCGGATGCCCAGCGTTTTGATAAAGTCGGGCAGTGTCGCGCGCGGTTCGACGTCGAAACTGTCGAGCCAAGCGAATAATATGCTTTTGAAACCACGCGGCCAAGCTTCAAGCTGACCGAAATCGACAATGTGTGCGCTGCCTTTCGTGGCACTCACACCTTGCTGAAGCGCGGCTTTCCAGTTGGGTATCATCGACAGCGTGTAGCTGAAAAAGACACGATCATATTGCGCTTCGCCGAACAGCGCGCCTGCGTCAAAATTGGTAGCATCAGCTTGCTTCAATGTGATCCGGTCAGCAAGACCAGCGCGTTCGATGCTGGCGCGCGCTGTCGTCAACATTGCTTCGGAAATGTCGAAACCGAACAACCGAGCGGTCGGATAACGCCGCGCGACTTGAATGAGATTGCGCCCCGTGCCGCACCCGACTTCGAGGACAGTCCCACCCGGGGGCACCTCAAGCGTCGCAATCAATCGGTCGCGCCCGAACAAGAAATATTTGCGCGTGACGTCATAGATATGGCGTTGCCATGCATAAGTCGCATCCATCTGCGCCGCATTATTTTCCGGCAAGATGCGCGTCTTTCAACACGTAAAGATGAACACCGCCGTAGATCGACGAGCGGTCGCGCTGCGTGTAATCGAGCGACTCGGCGGCGCGATAATCCCATTGATCGAGGATGCTTTCGGGCACGCGCCCGGGAAGCAGCGTCGGCGCTGCCGCCGTCCGGAAAACCACCCGCGCGCCGGGCCGCGCCGTCCGCGTGATTTGTGTCCACAAATCGGTCAGTTGCGCATCGGTCATCCAGTCCTGCGCATCGAGCAACAAGTAGCGATCGCGGCTTTTCGGCGGGCATTCGCTCAGATGCGTCGTGAAGTTGGCGTGAAGGATTTCGACGCGGCCGATCCGCGCCACGAGATCGGCATAATTCGCTTCCTGCAGATAGGGCGGCAGCGAAGCATCTGCTCCTTGCGCATAGCCGCGCCCGAAGGCTTGCTGCGCAAAATAATTGTCGCGCACATCGAAATCGCACGCCAGCTTTTCGAGCCGTCCGCGCAGGACCGCGCCGATGCCGTTGGGGTCGTCCGCGGCAAGGGCTTCATATTGCGCTGGTGGAATCCCCAGACCGAACAGCGACGCCGGCTGATCGATCAGCCAACGGACGAATTTCTTGTCGAAGATCGGGGCCAGCTTGGTTTCGAAAATCGCGCGCTGTTCCTCGATGTTTTCGGCATCGAGCATTTCTTTCAGATCGACGCGATACAGCTTTGCCAGCAGATGCGCCGTGCCGATAAAATTGCCGAGCAGGCCGCGTTTGTAGATATTTTGGCAAAGCCGCCGATCCGCCGCCGCCCGATCAGGTCGCGGCCTTCCCAATAATTACGCGATGTTTCGTCGAGAAAGGGGCGGATATGGATTTTGTAGGCGCGAAGATTCTCCTTCACGTCGGCCTGCGCGAAAAAGCGGTTAAAACTCGCATAATCGGGCAAATGCCGAACCGCTTCATGCTTCAGGCGATTGAACGCGACATGCGCCGTATTGAGATCGACTGCCGTTACGGCTGCCGGGTTTGCTGTCAAGTAACTCAGCGCGTTGCAGCCGCCGCTTGCAATCGTCACGATGTGGCAGTCGGGCGTTATCGCCAGCGCTTCCATGTCGACAACGGGGTCTTCCCAAATCTGGGCATAGACAAGACCTCTGAACGCAAAAGTGAATGCCCGTTCGAGGAGGCCCGCTTTCGAGAGTTTCTCATGCTGGTGCACTGCCGCTTTGACCGCGACGTTGCGCGATCGGTCAACTGCTGTGACGGCCATTCATGTTCCCCGTGTGCAACGCTTTGGCTACATCGGGTAAATGACGAACGAGTTACAGTACGGAGTCGACTTTATTGCAGCTATTTGTCGATTCGGTAGCAAGTCCGCAGTGGCATTCGGACGCCATCTTGTTACAGCGAGCGTCACGAGATCGACTCGTCAGGAACCGCCCGTTGAGCAGCCGTCCCGATCCTCAGATAATCGCCATTGCCTCTGATCATGCCGGATTCGAGATGAAAGCCGCATTGGCCGATTGGATGCGCGCACAAGGGCATGACGTGCATGATTTGGGGCCCAGTGACACAATCTCGGTCGATTATCCCGATTATGGCTTCAAGCTTGCCGAAGTCGTTGCTGCCGCTGACGCGCGTTTTGGCGTGCTTGTCTGTGGTTCGGGCATCGGCATTGCTATTGCTGCGAACCGGCATCCCGCCGTCCGTTGCGCGCAGGTCAGTGAAATCCTGTCGGCGCGGCTTGCCCGATCGCATAATGATGCCAATGTGATTGCGTTCGGCGCGCGGCTGATCGGGCCCGATCAAGCGCGTGACTGCCTGGCGACTTTTTTATCCACACCGTTTATCGGCGACCGTCATACCGCCCGGGTCGACAAATTGAGCCACCCGCATTTTTCAAAGGAACCCGCATGAGCACCAATCCCGCAACCTTGCATGATGTTCAGCCCGACGGCTTCTTCACGCGCGACCTCGCGACAAGCGATCCGCAAGTATCCTCGGCATTGTCGCGCGAAATCGAGCGCGAGCGGCACCAGATTGAGCTGATTGCGTCAGAAAACATCGTCTCGAAAGCGGTGCTCGAAGCCCAAGGCTCGGTGTTCACCAACAAATATGCCGAAGGCTCTCCGGGCAAGCGCTATTATCAGGGTTGCGCGCCATCGGATGCCGTCGAATCGCTGGCCATCGAACGCGCCAAGCAGTTGTTCGCGTGCGGTTTTGCAAATGTGCAACCGCATTCGGGTGCGCAGGCCAATGCCGCCGTCATGCTTGCGCTCGTGAAGCCAGGCGATACCATTTTGGGTATGAGCCTCGATGCGGGCGGCCACCTGACGCACGGGGCGCGCGCGGCGATGTCGGGCAAATGGTTCAACGCCATCCAATATGGCGTGCGCGACGATGATCATCTTGTCGATTTCGCCCAAGTCGAAGCCCTTGCAATCGAGCATAAGCCCAAAATCATTATCGCCGGCGGCTCTGCCTATCCGCGCCATATCGATTTTGCTCGCTTCCGCGCGATTGCCGATACGATTGGCGCAATTTTCTGGGTCGACATGGCGCATTTCTCGGGGCTCGTGGCCGGCGGCGTTCACCCCTCGCCTTTCCCGCATGCGCATGTCGCAACGACGACAACGCACAAGACGCTGCGCGGCCCGCGCGGTGGCATGATCCTGACCAACGACGAAGCGCTTGCCAAGAAGTTCAATTCGGCGGTATTTCCTGGAACACAGGGCGGCCCGCTTATGCATGTGATTGCGGCAAAAGCCGTGGCGTTCGGCGAAGCGCTGCAGCCCGATTTCAAGCTTTATTCGCGCGCGGTTATCGAAAATGCCAAAGCAATGGCATCACGGCTGAGCGAACGCGGTTGCAATCTGGTTTCGGGTGGCACCGACACGCATCTGGCACTGGTCGATCTCACACCACTGGGCATCACAGGCAAGGACGCCGACGAAGCACTCGAGCGTGCGGCGATCACGTGCAACAAAAACGGCATTCCGAACGACCCGCTGCCGCCGATGAAGACCAGCGGCATTCGGGTCGGATCGCCTGCTGGCACCACGCGCGGTTTCGGCGTCAAGGAATTCCGTGACATCGCCGACATGATCGCTGACGTACTCGACGGCTTGCGGCAGAAGGGCGAAGGCGGCGATCCGCAGGTCGAAGCCGATGTTCGTGCCCGCGTCCGCACTTTGTGCGAACGCTTCCCGATTTATCCGGAGCTTTGACCATGGCGATCGAAGACATCAAGAACGAGATCAAGAACACGCCGGGTCTTGGCAAAAGCATGGCTAAATGGAGTGCGCTCGGCGCTGTCGTCGCCATTCCCTTGCCGATCATCGGGCCAATCATCGGCGCGGTTGCTGGCGCGGGTTATGCTTATTACAAAGGCACGAAGCGCAGCTGATGCGCTGCCCCTTTTGTGCCCATGACGACAGCCAGGTAAAAGACAGCCGCCCGACCGAAGACGGTGCCGCGATCCGGCGGCGTCGGCAATGCGAAAGCTGCGGCGCGCGCTTTACCACGTTCGAGCGTATCCAGTTGCGCGATCTCATCATCCTGAAAAGCGAAGGACGGCGCGAACCGTTCGAGCGCGACAAGCTGGCGCGGTCGGTCGCCATCGCCTGTCGCAAGCGCCCGATCGATCAGGCGCGGATCGACCAGATGGTATCGGGCATCCAGCGTCAACTCGAAACGCTCGGCGATGCCGAAATCGAAGCGCGCCAGATCGGCGCACTGGTGATGGCCGGGCTGCGCGGGCTGGATAGCGTTGCCTACATCCGTTTTGCCAGCGTGTATAAAGACTTCACCGAAGCCAAAGATTTCGAGGAATTTGCCGGATCAGTGAAGGACGCGGCAAGCGAATGAGCAGCGCGCCGGTGCTCATTCTCGTGCGCCCGCAGCTTGGCGAGAATATCGGCAAAGCGGCGCGCGCGATGCTCAATTTCGGGCT
>JANODH010000264.1:0-3008 GCA_031412595.1 Sphingomonas sp.
ACGCTGTTGAGATAGCACATCGTTCAATATGCTTTGCGAGTTGTCGGATGGTGACAAGCTCACTCCGCCGCCACGCTCGCATTCCCGAACATATCCACGACCCCCGCGCCATCATCCTCATTCGCCGCAGGGCCTGCTTTCGCTTTCCCGCGGCGGTCGAAGGAATCCCACACTTCGTTCCAGTTGCCGCGCGTCGCTGCTTTCGAATATTCGGTCGCGCGGGTTTCGAAGAAGTTGGCGTGTTCGACGCCGTTCAACAAAGGCGCGAGCCATGGCAGGGGGTGGTCTTCGATCATGAACATCGGCTTGAAACCGAGCTGACCCAGCCGCCAGTCGGCGATGTAGCGGACATATTTCTTGATGTCCTTGGCCGTCATGCCCGAGACGGGGCCGTCGGCAAAAGCGAGGTCGATGAACGCATCTTCGAGGCGCACGGTCGTCTGGCAGCAATCGAGAATGTCGTCCTTCACCGCCTTGGTCAGGCAATCGCGTTCCTTGGTGAACGCGTGGAACAGCTTGGTGATGCCTTCGCAATGCAGGCTTTCGTCGCGGACGCTCCAGCTGACGATCTGGCCCATGCCTTTCATCTTGTTGAAGCGCGGGAAGTTCATCAGCATCGCGAAACTCGCAAACAGCTGCAGCCCTTCGGTAAAGCCGCCGAACATCGCGAGCGTGCGCGCGATATCCTGATCATTTTCCACCCCGAAGGTGTGGAGATAATCGTGCTTGTTCTTCATTTCCTCATATTGGAGGAACATGCCATATTCGCTTTCGGGCATGCCGATCGTATCGAGCAGATGCGAATAGGCCGCGATGTGCACCGTTTCCATGTTGGAAAAGGCCGCGAGCATCATCTTGATTTCGGTGGGCTTGAAAATGCGGCCATAATGTTCGTGGTAGCAATTCTGCACTTCGACATCGGCCTGCGTGAAAAAGCGGAAGATCTGCGTGAGCAGGTTGCGCTCATGATCAGTGAGCTTTTGCGCCCAGTCGCGGCAATCCTCGCCCAAGGGCACTTCCTCGGGCATCCAGTGGATCTGCTGCTGGCGCTTCCAGAAATCATAGGCCCAGGGGTATTCGAAGGGCTTATACTGCGTGCGGGCTTCGGTGAGGGACATGACTATGCTCCGGTAATCGAGGTTGAGATAGGAAGGATCAGGCCGCTGCCAAGCCGTGCAGCGCCCAGGCGGACCCGACGAGCGTGATCGCGGCTGCGGCCAGCATCGTTGCCGCAATGCGGTGTCGATAGACGGCGGCTTCGCTGAGCGTCGGGCGAAAGAACAGGAATGCGGCCGCGAGCGCGCACAATAACGCCACGCCCAGCATGATGAGCGGGGCACTCATGGCCGGGGCTTCTTACTGTTACTGGCATGCGAGAGTGGCGAAGACTGCCAATAAAATGGGATTTCATTGGCATGCGAGGCACTCGTCATAATCTTTCTCCGCCAGCTCGATCACGGGTGCCAGAGCCGTGTTGTCGGCTTCGACACCGCCGGCGAACCCGGCACGCTGGATCGATTTGCTGCGCAGATAATAGAGCGACTTCACGCCGAGTTCCCAGGCGCGGAAATGAAGCATGAGCAAATCCCATTTCTCGACATCGGCGGGGATGAACAGATTGAGGCTGGTGGCCTGATCGATATAGGGTGTGCGGTCGGCGGCAAGTTCCAAAAGCCAGCGCTGATCGATTTCGAAGCTGGTCTTATAGGTGTCCTTTTCCTCGGCGCTCAGGAAGTCGAGATGCTGGACGCTGCCGCCCTGTTCGAGGATCGAATTCCACACCGCATCGCTGTTCTTCGATTTCTCGCTGAGCAGTCTTTCGAGATAGGGATTGCGGATCGAGAACGACCCCGACAGCGTCTTGTGCGTGTAGATATTCGCCGGGATCGGCTCGATGCAGGCACTCGTCCCGCCGCAAATGATGCTGATCGACGCGGTCGGCGCGATTGCCATCTTGCAGCTGAACCGCTCCATGACGCCGCGCTCCTCTGCATCGGGGCAGGCACCGCGTTCGGTCGCCAGCATCATCGACGCTTCATTGGCTTCACGGCTGATGTGCTTGAAGATTTTCAGGTTCCACGACTTCGCCATCGCGCCTTCGAAGGGAAGGTTGCGCGCTTGCAGGAAGCTGTGGAAGCCCATGACGCCCAGACCCACAGAACGCTCGCGGCTGGCCGAGTATTTCGCGCGTGCCATTTCAGGCGTGGCGCGATAGATATTATCGGTCAAAACTTTGTCGAGAAATCGCATGATGTCTTCGATGAACTGCTTGTCGCCGTTCCACTGATCCCAGGTTTCGAGATTGACTGACGAGAGGCAGCAGACCGCCGTCCGGTCGTTGCCGAGATGGTCACGCCCGGTGGGCAACGTGATTTCGCTGCATAGGTTCGAGGTCGAGACCTTGAGGCCGAGTTCGCGGTGGTGGCGCGGCATGGCGCGGTTCACAGTGTCGGCGAACACGATATAAGGCTCGCCCGTGGCAAGCCGCGTTTCGACGAGTTTCTGGAACAGGCTGCGCGCGTCGACGGTGGCGCGGACGCTGCCGTCCTTCGGGCTGAGCAGGTTCCACTCTTCGCCCGCGCGGACCGCTTCCATGAACGCATCGGTCAGCAGAACACCGTGGTGGAGGTTGAGCGCCTTGCGGTTGAAATCGCCCGAGGGTTTGCGGATTTCGAGGAACTCCTCGATCTCGGGATGCGACACATCGAGATAGCAAGCCGCCGAGCCGCGCCGGAGCGACCCCTGCGAGATCGCCAGCGTCAGGCTGTCCATCACCCGCACGAAGGGGATGATGCCGCTGGTCTTGCCATTGAGGCCGACCGGTTCGCCAATGCCGCGGACATTGCCCCAATAGGTGCCGATGCCGCCGCCGCGCGAGGCGAGCCAGACATTCTCGTTCCAGGTTGCGACAATCCCTTCGAGACTGTCGGGCACTGAATTCAGATAGCAGCTGATCGGCAAGCCCCGCCCCGTGCCGCCGTTCGAAAGGACTGGCGTCGACGGCATGA
>JANODH010000265.1:0-3630 GCA_031412595.1 Sphingomonas sp.
GCCTCGATGCGCTGTTCCCCTTCGGCGCCGAAGGCACGACCAACTGGCTGCATGCCGCCGCCCGCGCCTTTGGCATCGACGAAATGCATTTCCGCCAGGTCATCGCGCCAGGCCGCGCGCGTGCCAAGACAGCGATCGAACACAGCGCAGCACAGCTTGGCGGCAAGAGTATTTTCTTCCTCCCCGATTCGCAGCTTGAAATTCCGCTGGCGCGCTTCCTCAGCAACGAACTCGGCATGATCCCGATCGAAGTCGGCACGCCTTATCTTCACCGGAAACATCTGGCGCAGGAACTGGCGCTGCTTCCCGTCGAAACGACGATCAGCGAAGGGCAGGATGTCGATCGGCAGCTCGATCGGGTGCGTGCGGCTAAACCGGATCTCACGGTATGCGGCCTCGGTCTTGCCAATCCATTGGAAGCTGAAGGCCTGACGACCAAATGGGCGATCGAACTTGTGTTCTCGCCGATCCATGGTTTCGAGCAAGCCGGTGATCTCGCCGAATTGTTTGCGCGGCCGATGCGCCGCCGCGATGTGCTGAGGGTCTGAGGCGATGCAACTGACTGTCTGGACCTATGAAGGCCCGCCGCATGTCGGGGCGATGCGGATCGCAACCGCAATGACCGGCGTCCATTATGTGCTGCATGCGCCGCAGGGCGACACCTATGCCGACTTGCTGTTCACGATGATCGAACGGCGCGACAAGCGCCCGCCTGTCACTTACACGACATTTCAGGCGCGCGATCTGGGCAAGGATACCGCCGAACTCTTCCAGAAAGCCGCGCGCGACGCTTACGAACGCTATCAGCCGCAAGCCATGCTCGTTGGCGCGTCGTGCACGGCCGAACTGATACAGGACGATCCCGGCGGATTGATCGAAGCGATGCGCTTGCCGATCCCGGTCGTCGCGCTCGAACTGCCGAGCTATCAGCGCAAGGAAAACTGGGGCGCGGCGGAGACATTTTACCAGCTGGTGCGCAAACTTGCCGACAAGAATATCGTCCGCAACCGCACCATCCGCCCGCGGGCCAATCTGCTCGGGCCGACCGCGCTTGGCTTCCGCCACCGCGACGACATCGTCGAAGTCGTCAAGCTGCTCGACTCGCTCGGCGTCGACGTAAACGTGATCGCGCCGCTGGATGCCAGCCCTGCCGATCTCGCGCGTTTGGGCGACGCCGACATCAACGTGCTGATGTATCCCGAAATCGCCGATACGGCGGCGCGCTGGCTCGAAAAGACCTTCGGGCAGAAGACAATCCGCACGGTCCCCATCGGTCATGGCGCAACGCGCGATTTCCTGCGCGAAGTTGCGGCGGCAACGGGCATCGACGCGAGCGCAGCACTGGCTGCCGATCCCTCGCGCCTCCCCTGGTACAGCCGCTCGGTCGACTCGACCTATCTTACGGCCAAGCGCGTTTTCATTTTCGGCGATGCCACGCACGCGATTGCTGCGGCGCGCGTAGCCCGCGATGAACTTGGTTTCAAAGTCGTGGGGCTGGGCTGCTACAATCGCGAATTCGCGCGCGATATGCGCGACGCCGCCAAGCTTTATGATCTTGAGCCCCTGATCACCGACGATTATCTCGAAGTCGAAGCCGCCATCGAAGCACTGTCGCCCGAACTCGTGCTCGGCAGCCAGATGGAGCGCCACATCGCCAAGCGCTTTCGCATTCCCTGCGCGGTGATTTCGGCCCCGGTGCACGTGCAGGATTTCCCCGCGCGCCACTCACCCCAGATGGGCTGGGAAGGTGCCAATGTCCTGTTCGACAGCTGGGTGCATCCGCTGACGATGGGCCTCGAAGAACATCTGCTGACGATGTTCCGCGACGATTTCGAATTCAGCGATTCCAATGGCTCATCGCATCTGGGCCATGGGCATTCCGCCCCTGCCCGTCATCCCGGCGAAGGCCGGGATCCCGTGACGACGGAAAGCCCTCTGCCCGCCGGAGATCCCAGCGTTCGCTGGGATGACGTCGCCGAATTGGAACTCAAAAAAATCCCGTTCTTCGTGCGGGGCAAAGCGCGTCGCAACACCGAAAACTATGCTGCCGAACGCGGCCTCGCCACCATCACGCGCGACACTCTTTACGAAGCAAAGGCGCATTATGCACGGTAACTTTGCCCCCCGCGTTCGCGTTGTCGTCGTCACGCTCGACAATCATCTGTCGGGATCGGTCGAGCGCGCCGCCGCAGTGTTCGCGCGCGAAGGCAGTGGCGTTACCATCGATTTCCACGCCGCCGCCGACTGGGACCGCAATCCGGCCAGCCTCGATCGCGCCCGCGAAGACATCGCCAAAGGCGACATCATCGTCGCGACGATGCTGTTCCTCGAAGATCATATCAATGCCGTCATGCCTGCGCTTGTCGCCCGGCGCGACGACTGTGACGCAATCGTCGGGCTGATGTCGGCAAGCGAAGTCGTAAAACTCACGCGCCTCGGTGATTACCGGATGGACAAGCCCGCGAGCGGCCCGCTGGCACTGCTCAAGAAACTGCGCGGTTCGGCCAAGCCCGGCCAGTCGGGTGGTGCCGGGCAGATGAAAATGCTGCGCCGCCTGCCCAAGATCCTGCGCTTCATCCCGGGCGCGGCACAGGACGTCCGCGCTTATTTCCTGACGCTGCAATATTGGCTGGCGGGATCGGACGATAATGTCGTCAACATGATCCGCGCGCTGGTCGATCGTTATGCCGATGGCGAGCGGCGCGATCTGCGCGGGTCGATGAAAGCTGTCGCACCGATCGAATATCCCGAACTCGGCGTTTATCATCCAGCGCTGCCCGAACGGATGACCGATAATGCGGCACGGCTTGCGCGGCTCCCGGCACAGGGCACGGTCGGCCTGCTGATGCTGCGGTCGTATATTCTGGGCCGCGACAGCGCGCATTATGACGGTGTGATTGCCGCACTCGAAGCGCGCGGCCTGAACGTCGTCCCCGCTTTTGCCAGCGGCCTCGACAGCCGCCCGGCAATCGAAGCCTTTTTCATGAAAGACGGTGTGGCGACCGTCGATGCCGTCGTCTCGCTCACTGGCTTCTCGCTCGTCGGCGGCCCCGCTTATAATGATGCGAAAGCTGCCGAACATATGCTGGCAGCACTCGACGTGCCTTATGTCGCGGCACAACCGCTGGAATTTCAGACGCTCGAACAATGGGGCGCGGGACGCAGCGGCTTGCTCCCGCTCGAAGCAACCATGATGGTCGCGATCCCCGAACTCGATGGCGCGATCCTGCCCAGCGTGTTCGGCGGGCGGTCGGACGGGTCGGGCATTGCCTGCACCGGGTGCACGCGCGGCTGCACGTTCCCGACGGGCGGCCTCGTTCGCGAAATGCAGGCCTGCCCCGAGCGCGCCGACTCGCTTGCAGCCAAAGTCGCCAAGCTTGTCAGCCTGCGTCGCAGCGACCGCGCCGCGCGCAAAGTGGCGATGGTGCTGTTCAACTTCCCGCCGAACGCCGGCGCGACCGGAACGGCGGCTTATCTCTCGGTTTTCGAATCGGTTTTCGCAACGCTGACCCGCCTCCATGCGGAAGGCTACACCGTCGACGTTCCCGCCAGCGTCGATGCCCTGCGTGACACTCTCCTCAAAGGAAATGCCGAACGCTTCGGGTCCGATGCCAATGTGCACGTGCGCAT
>JANODH010000266.1:0-2485 GCA_031412595.1 Sphingomonas sp.
AGAGCATCTCGTTTACACCGAGAGGGTCGGCGGTTCGAGACCGTCAGCGCCCACCATCATTCCGCCATTAAGGTCGTTTGTTTCGAGGTGTTCGATTCCGGTCAGACAAAGCGACCGTGCCGCCGCCAAAGATGTATCGTCCGAATGACGGCATAGGTGAATAGCCCGATGGGGCCGAACATGAACGTCAGCGCGAGCGGTATGATCATAGCCCAATGTGCGATGCCGAGCTTGCCCGCGTCTTCGACTTCCCAGCTGCCGACGAACAAATCGAAAGCGAGATAGTGTGTCCAGCCGAGCATCACATTGCCGGGCAGCGAGAACAGCGCCGTCACGCCCGCAAGTGTCGAAAAGCTTGCCCCGGCGACGGGCTCAGTGATGGTGAAGAGTTGAAAGAAATAAACGAGCGCGAGCATCACGCAGATTACACGCGCGCCACGAATGCATGACTTTCGCGCAAGTGGTGCGAACGCAAGTGCGAACCAGCCGAACACGGCTGTCAGCATGCAGAGCCCGAACATCGTCTCGAGCGACATCGCTAAAGCGTCCGAACTATTTTGATGGCGTAGGCCGCCCATGGTGGATCGGCGATTACTTGCTGTTTGCCACCAGCGCCGAGCGGTAGCATCTGCAGCATTGTGCCGTCACGGTTAATTAGGCGCCCGAAAATAAATCGACCAGCAGGACGAGGCAGCAATACATCGCGGTTGAGAAGCGTTGCGAAATGGTCAGGGGTGACGCGTTGGCACCAGATTTGGTCGCCCGCGCGATAGTCACCGATTGCTGTTTCGACCTGAACGGCGATCATGCCAGGTCCCGGGGCAGGGGCAGCTGCTATCGCTTCGCGGCGTGGCGCATTGACGCCATCGGCGTTCAGGATTGCTGCAACCGGCAGGTCAGCATGGTTCGGCAATTGAACGAGATCACCGGCTGCGACATCCAGAGCAGCCGCAATACGGTTCAGCCAACCAACCGATACGGTGCGCGTGCCAGTCTCCAGTCTCCCAATCGTTTGTGCGGTTGTCGGCGGTGCACAGCGTTCGGCGACGTCTAGCAATGTCAGTCCCTTGGCACGGCGAACTTCACGGATACGTGTGATCATCTTCTCATCCATCATAACCGAATAGGTTTCCTCTTTCCTACAAGTTGGTTCCGGTGACAAGTAAATTCTTTGAAAGAGGAGACATCGACGTGACATCGCAAGAAATGGTCCAAATCGCTGCAGCGTCTGGCCGGACGCTCGTGGTGAACATCGCGGAATCGCCGCTGTCATGGCTACGCGCACGAAACCTGGTCGATGCGCGGCAGTTTGAAGCGGGCGAACGCCTTCGCGCAGATTATGAAATGGCATCGCTTGGCCCGAGCGTCACGATGCAGTGGAATGCTGCCCCGGCAGCGAAAGGGAGGCGTTGCGCACCAGCAGCATCGGATCCGACGACGGCGCAGATCGATGCGAAGCGGCGCTTCGACCGCACGATGGCAGATGTTGGACGTGGGCTTTCGGATATTTTGTGGCGGATCGTCTGCGCCGGTGAGCCATTACCAGTGGCCGAAAAAGCAATGGGCTGGCCGACGCGATCGGGCCGCGTCGTGCTCACGCTCGCGCTCGACCGGTTGGCGGATGCTTATGGTTTGCGCTGAGTGCCTTCCATTGAATACGTATGCTGTTCCCGTGACATCCTTCACGTTCCGCCGGACTGTTCAACCAGATATAAACATCCGGAGAGCTAGAAATGAAATCCCGCTTTGCCGTTCTGGCTGCTGTCGCAATTTTGTTTTCGTCGAGCGTATCTGCGCTGGCCGCAACAACGGCGACGGGTGCCTCACCCGATGGGTCGATCGTACTAAAAGTCGAGACGGACAACGACGGGCGGACGATTTATTCGGTAACGCGAAGAGGCAGGCAACTGATCGCACCATCGCGCCTCGGGTTTCTTTTGACGGACAGCGAAGCAATGGTTCGCGGCTTTTCGGTCGCAGGATCGGAAACGGCGACGCGCGACGAGACATGGCAGCTGCCGTGGGGCGAACGCACCGATGTTCGCAATTATTACAACGAGTTGCTGGTCCGCCTTATTCAGCCATCGGGCCTGAAGCGGTCCATGAACATTCGTTTTCGCCTTTTCGATACGGGCATCGGCTTTCGTTACGAAATGCCGGTGCAGCCCACTCTGACGACAATGAAAATTGCCGAAGAGGTAACTGAATTCAACCTCGTGACTCCGGGAACCGCCTGGTGGGCAACGGCGCAAGAGTGGAACCGTGAGGAGTATTTGTATAATCGGACCGCGATCACCGCTGTCTCGGCCGCGCAGACACCGTTCACAATCAAATTCGACGACGGCACGCACCTTAGTTTTCACGAAGCAGCGCTCGTCGATTATTCGGGCATGTGGATAAAGCGGATCGAGGGGCAATCGTTTCGTGCGCTATTGTCTCCCTCTGCGACCGGGCCAAAGGTTGTTCGCGACACGCCATTTTCCAC
>JANODH010000267.1:0-9692 GCA_031412595.1 Sphingomonas sp.
CGAGCGACACGAGAAGCACTGCGATGAGTTTCCGGCTCATGCGAGGCGCTCCGCACGCCGCTCACGAATTCGCTTCAAGCCATCGCGCGTCGTTCGGCGAACGAGCACGTAAAACAGCGGAATGAAGAAAATCGCCAGCACTGTTGCGGTCAACATGCCGCCAATTACCGAAGTGCCGATCGCGATACGGCTGTTCGCACCCGCGCCGGTTGACAAGGCAAGCGGCAGGACGCCGAAAATGAACGCAAGGCTGGTCATCAAAATGGGCCGAAGGCGCAGGCGTGCTGCTTCCAGCGCCGCATCAATGACGCGCTTGCCCTTTTTTTCGGCCTGCTCGGCAAATTCGATGATCAGAATTGCGTTCTTGGCCGCAAGTCCCATGGTCGTCAGCAAACCGATCTGAAGATAAACATCGTTCTCCAAGCCGCGCAGCGTAACCGCGAAAACAGCGCCCACGAGCCCGAGAGGGATCACAAGAAGCACCGCGACGGGTATCGTCCAGCTTTCATAAAGCGCCGCAAGACACAGGAAAACGACGAGCAGCGACAGCCCGTACAGCAAAGGCGCCTGACCGGATGAAAGGCGCTCCTGAAACGAAAGGCCCGACCACGCGACACTGGTGCCGGGAATTTCGCGAGCCAGCGCTTCGATCCGGTCCATTGCAGCGCCTGAGCTTTGCCCGGGTGCTGCCTGGCCCTGGATCTCGAACGATGGAATGCCCTGAAAGCGCGACACTGTCGTCGGCGCAACCGACCATGAGGTGCGCGCAAACGATGAAAACGGCACCATCTGGCCATCGCTGCCGCGAACATACCATTGCGACAGGTCAGCAGGAGAGGCGCGATAGGGCGCATCACCCTGCACATAGACGCGTTTGACGCGGCCCCGATCAAGGAAATCGTTGACATAGCGCCCACCCCAAGCCGTCGAGAGCGTCGCGTTCACGTCCGCTTGGGTCAGCCCGAGTGCTGCCAGTTTTTGTGGATCGACGTCGACTTGCAGCGTCGCGACATCGGGCAGTTCACTGAGACGGACGCCGGTCAAAACAGGGTCGTTTGCTGCGGCGGCAAGCAACCGTTCGCGTGCGGCGGCGAATTGCGCGCGGGTCATGCCGCTGGCATTCTGCAATTGCATGGTGAAGCCGTTCGACTGGCCGAGCCCGCGTATCGCTGGCGGAACGAGCGCAAATACTTGCCCGTCGCGAATGTTGGAGAACGCGGCGGAGGCACGCGCGATGATCGCATCGGCACCGTTTTCTGTGCCAGCACGATCCGCCCACGGCGCGAGGTTCAAGAATCCCTGGCCTGTATTCTGCCCGCTCGCCCCGCCACCGCCGCCACCCGAAACGGTAAACATGGTCACGACGTTTTTGCCTTCATAACGCGCGAAATAGTCTTCGACCTGACGCTGGACGGCAATCGTGCGGCTTTGCGTGGCCCCGGCTGGCAAACGGAATTGCACGCTTGCGGCGCCCTGATCCTCGGTCGGCAAAAAGCTGGTCGGCAGGCGAACGAACAGCAGAACGAGCAACAGGCAAACGCCCGCATAGATGAGCAGGAAGAGCCATTTTTTATCGACAACAGTCCGCGTCGCGCTGACATAACGCTCTGTATTGCGGGCAAAGGCAACGTTGAAGCGCTCGCCGGCCCGAACAAAAAATAGATTGATGGCAGCAAACCGTCGCGGCTGCGTTTGAGGCGCCCCGGCATCGTCACGATGATGTTTCTGCTTCAGCAATGCGGCAGTGAGCGCCGGTGTCAGGGTCAACGCAACGAGCGCCGACAGGACCATGGCCGAGATGATGGTGACCGAAAACTGACGGTAGATCACGCCGGTCGACCCGCCGAAAAACGCCATCGGCAAGAACACGGCGGACAGCACGAGCGCGATCGCGACAAGCGCGACCTGAATTTCGTTCATCGACTTGATCGTGGCATCGCGCGGGCTGAGTGTCGGGTCTTCCTCCATCAGGCGCTCGACATTCTCGACGACAACGATTGCGTCGTCGACGAGCAAGCCGATTGCAAGAACCAAACCGAAGAGTGTGAGGGTGTTTATCGAAAACCCGGCCGCATAAAACACCGCAAAAGTCCCAAGCAGCACCACGGGAACGGCAATCGTCGGGATCAGTGTGGCGCGCCAGCTTTGAAGGAAAACGAACATCACGATGACAACGAGGATGATCGCTTCGATCAGCGTTTTCACGACTTCCTCGACTGACAGCTTGATGAAGTTCGTGGTGTCGTTGGCATAGGCAAATTTGAAGCCGGCGGGAAATGAAGGCGCGATCCGCTCAACTTCCGCTTTTACAAGTTTAGCGGTTGCCAAGGCATCCGCACCCGGGGCAAGCGAAATGGAAAGGCCTGCGCCCGGATGCCGATTGACCCGGCTCGATGCATTGTAGCTTTCGGAGCCCAGTTCGACGCGCGCAACATCTTCGAGGCGGACGGTTGCGCCATCGGACTGCGTTTTGAGAAGAATGGCCTTGAACTGCGCCGGCGTTTGCAAGCGCGACTGGGCTGTGACCGTGGCATTGAGCATCTGCTCGGCTGGCTGTGGCTGGCCGCCGAGTTCACCCGCAGCAACTTCGCTATTCTGGTTTTGGATGGCGTTGACGACATCGCCCGGCATCAGCGAATAGCTGGCGAGGCGCGCCGGATCGAGCCAGATGCGCATCGCATAGGGCGCGCCGAAGACATTCGTTTCCCCGACTCCTTCGATGCGCGACAAGGGGTCCTGCAGATTCGAAACGAGGAAATCGGAAACATCGCGGTTGGTGCGCGTGTCGGTTTCGTCATACACACCGACGATCATCAGGAAATCGGCGTTCGACTTGGTCACGCGCAGCCCTTGTTGCTGGACTTGCTGTGGCAACCGCGGGATCGCCTGCTGAACCTGGTTTTGGACCTGAACCTGTGCGGTATCGGGATCGGTGTCCTTGTCGAACGTTGCACTGATCGTGACTTGTCCGCGCGAACTCGATGACGAGCTGAAATACAGCAAGCCGTCGACGCCAGTGAGTTGCTGCTCGATGATTTGCGTAACGCTGTTCTGGATCGTTTCCGCCGACGCACCGGGATAGCTCGCGCGAATATTCACCTGCGGCGGCGCGATATCGGGATATTGCGCGATCGGGAGCGAAACAATCGCGCCGATGCCGAGAAGCATGACGATAATCGAAAGCACCCAGGCAAAAATCGGGCGATCAATGAATACTCGCGACACGAGCGTTCTTCAGCGTTTCGGCGATTGCGGCGGCGCAACGCGCTGTGCGGCGCTTGCGGGCACCGGCCGGATCGGCGCATTGGCTCGCAAATTCGACGTGCCTTGGACGATCACCCGGTCACCGGCAGCAAGACCGCTCGTGACGACCCAATTCGGCCCTTCTGCCCGGTCGGCAACGATCCGACGTTCGAGCGCCCGGTTGCCCGGACCCACTATAAAAACCTTGGCAGCACCCGTCGGGTCTCGCGTCACGGCAGCCTGCGGGACGAGAAAAGCCTGCGTGTTGAGCGCTTGGGCAAAGACGGCCCGAACGAACATGCCGGGCAACAACAAGCTTTGCGGATTGGCAAAACGTGCGCGCAGCGTCACGGTGCCGGTGTTGGTTGAAACCATCGCTTCGGAGAACTCGACTGTGCCGGTCAGCCCATAGTCACTTCCGTCTTCGAGCTTAAGCCGCACGACCGCAGTCGTCGGCACAACCCCCTCCCGAGCGAGAGCGCGGCGCAGTGTCAGCAGATCGGCGCTCGATTGCTGAATATCGACATAAACCGGGTCGAGCCGCTGGATTATGGCCAATGGCTCGGTTTGATTGGTCGTCGCCAATGCGCCTTCGGTCAGCAGCGATCGACCGATCCGCCCGGTGATCGGCGCGGGGACGTTTGTGAATCGCAGATTGATCTGAGCAGTATCCAATTGGGCATTCGTCTGTGCGACCGACGCCTGAGCTTGTCGCGCCTGTGCCGCAGCGTCAGTGTAGTCTTGTTTCGAAATTGCCTCGATTTCCGCAAGCGGTCGAAACCGCTGTGCGCGTACGCGTGCAGCTTCGGCAGTCGCGCGTGCGCTGTCATAGTTCGCCCGGGCTTGCGCCGCTGCGGCGCGGTAGAGACTGGGATCGATTTGATAAAGAGTCTGACCCTGACGGACCAAAGCGCCTTCGGTAAAAAGCCGACGCCGGATCACGCCGCTGACTTGCGGCCGCACTTCCGACATTTGATAGGCGGTTACGCGTCCACTTAATTCGGTCGTAATCGCGACAGTCGTTGGCTGAATGATGGCAAAGCCTACTTGCGCGGGGCCACGCGCACCTCGGCCGCCACTATCTTTGGCAGCTGAGTCCGGGCTGCAACCTGCAGTCAAGCTGGCGACCATAAACATACCGCAGAACGCAGAAAGTCTACGAGCAACACGATGTTTGAGCAAAACTATACCTGATTTTTGACACTAGCCAGAATAGGCCGTGCGCTGACCTTAAACGCTTATCGACAAACCCGGTTCCCCGATATGGAATTTATCGGATCTGTTCAGCGGGCGTTGCAGGAGCACGCCATTGCGGTTGGACCTTGCGTCTACCCGGCGACGGGCACGTCGGTTGCTGGATCGGCTTTATCAGGCCGATTGGAGCAATGTGTCGTTATCGGTACTCCAGAAAGAAGCTTTTTCCGGCTACCAGGAAGCCTTAATATTCTTGCGTAAATCGTGGATACTCAAACTTTCCAGCCCAGCCTTCCGCCGTGCTGCATCCCAGCTTCCGTAAATGGCCTTATAGGGCTTTTTTGTTCGGGGGTTTACCATCAAGTGCTCGCAAGTCTCGACGCGGGGTAGCGCGCTCAACGTTTGCAGTGCGGAGCGCGACAGATGAATTGTGCGTGGTTCTGCAGACTGTAGTTTGGTGATGGTCCACGTGCTTTTTACAAGGTCAATGTCGGACCATTTCGCCGTCAAAATTTCCTGGAATCGGACGCTCGTAAACACAACAAGCGCAATGATATATTTAAGCTGAGGGTTGTGGCTTTGTTCAACTGCCTCTTTGAGCCGTTCCCACTCTTCTTCGGTCAGCTTCCGCTTCGCATCCGAGCCGAGATTGAGCAGCGACATGTTTTGCATCGGATTGGCACTGAACAACGCTTTAACTTTATGATGAGCAAGTGCAGACGCGTCATCGGCGGCATCCGACCCGGTTGATACGGAAAGGCCCAATAGCGCCGCAAGGGCTTCCGTGGTCATTGATCCCGACGTCTCGATAGCCTTGGAAACGCCGGCCTGCGCTGCGCCAGCCAGCCCATGCTTGGCCAGTTGATACGGCGGCACCACATGGCGCGGGACCAGATTGCCGGTACTGTCATCGATCAGCTTTTCGCCGAATTCTATACCGAAACCTCGATGAGCGGCTCTTCGCACCACGGCGAACTGGAGACGTCCTTCACCGAAGTCGATTATGACATGCGTCCCATATGGCACTTCGATGAGACCATCGATCAGTGCGCCCGATTCCGACAGGTTTCGAATTATGACTGCGTGGTAATAGCCGCCGAGAATCGCACCAGCTTTCCGGTACAGAGAGCGCCGATCGCTGCGTTGCCGGGCGGGGCCTTCCGGGCTGATTGTCCAGCGCCCGGCCGAAAGGCTGGCGCTCAGCATCTCACTCGAAATCGCCTTACTGTAAAGATATCCCTGAATATGACTAACGCCAAGGTCGCGCATCAGATCAAGCTGATCGATCGTTTCGATCCCCTCGGCTGTGGTTTCCATGTCGAGCGCGCCCGCGAGTGCGACGATAGCAGCAATAATGGCGCCATTGCGTGATCCCGGCAATGTCGCGCCATGCACGAAGCTCTGATCGATTTTTATCTTATCAAACGGTGCGGTGCGCAAATAGCCAAGCGAGGAATAGCCGGTGCCGAAATCATCGAGTGCGAGCCGAACACCAACGGCTTTCAGCTGGGCAAACATTGTGTCGGTTTCGACCGACTCGGTCAGAAAGACCCCTTCCGTTAGCTCAAGTTCAAGGCGATTTGGTTCGAGCCCGGAATTTGCAAGCGCAGACGTCACGATTGCAGGCAGTGCAGAATTTGCAAACTGGATCGGGGAAACATTTACGGCAACGCGGATTTTGTCTGGCCACGTTGCGGCATCTTCACATGCTTTGCGAATAGTCCACTCACCGAGTGCATCGATCAGACTGGCCTCTTCGGCAATCGCTACGAAGATGGCGGGCGAAATTGTTCCTCGTGCAGGATGGTGCCAGCGAATAAGCGCTTCCACACCCGTCACATGGTCATTGATTGCGCTCACTTGCGGCTGATAAAATAGCTGCAGTTCGCCCCGCACCAACGCATCGCGAAGATCTTCCTCGAGCGCGCGCCGGTCCTCAGCGATTTCCAAAAGATCATCCGAAAAAAATCGAAATATTCCGCGGCCAGCGCTTTTGGCGGCATAAAGCGCAAGATCGGCCTTTCGGTAGAGATCGTCGCCCCCAGCCCCGTCTTGAGGTGCTGTCGCAATGCCCAGCGACGCCCCGATGACACAGCGCGCGCCATTGATCGAGTAGGGCTGCGACGTGCTTTCGATGATCTGATTTGCGAGCTGTTCGAGGATTGCGTGGTCACTGTTGCCCGGCAAAATAATCGTGAATTCGTCGCCGCCTAAGCGGAATACTTTGTCTCTGTCGCCAACGATCCGCATCAGTCGGTTTGATACTTGTTTGAGCAGTGCATCACCTGCCGGATGGCCGAGCGTGTCGTTTACTGCCTTGAATCGATCAAGGTCTATGAGGATCACTGCACAGTGCCGACCCGGTCCGGAATGATTTTCAAGATACCGGGCCATGTTGAGCCTGTTTGGCAGCCCAGTCAGCGCGTCGAACATCGCAAGCTGCGAGGCGGACGCCGAAGACGCAAGTCGTTCCGTGACGTCGATGCAGAACCCATGATAGCCGTCGAATGCGCCCGTCTGCGTTCGGCTGATCCGACCCGATACCTCCCAGGAACGAGGTGATACGCCGTCAGTGCATTCGACTGTCAATTGATCAAAATCGACCTGGCGGTTCAAGACAAATGGAAGTCGCTCTCGAGCAGACGCTGACTGAGCCGGGCGAAATAAGTTTGCAAAGGGCATGCCAATGATTTCACCAGCGACTTTTCCCAACAGTTGAGCAGCGCTCTCTGTGAGAAATGTAATGTTGCCGTCGGCGTTCGTGGCCCAGAACCAACCAATGCCCGAGTCTTCAAAAGTCTTTAAAAGACGCAGTTCGCTGACGTGCTCTGCCGGTCCGTCCAACAGATTCGTTGCCCGGGCTTTTGGGCGCAGGCTGAACATCAGTTTATTCCCCATGCTAATCAGCGCCGTCCCTTAAATCCCCGGTAGCCTCCGTCAGAGGTTCCACACGCCCCATCAGACTGCCCCGCCTATGCCTATGTGAGCCAGCGAATTGATAAACGGTAAACTATCGTGGGGCAGGCTAGAGTACGGCGGCGATACAAAGGTCTCGCGTTGCTCATGGGCAGCGGGCAAGGCAAACACATCGAGCCATACGAGATTGTCTTGTGCTGGACGATCGCACCTCTGAGTGCGCCTGTCGCTTCTCAGCCCAGCTGCAGCGTCCGCTTCTGATAAGCACGTCGCCATTCGGAAACGTCGTTGAGCATCGTGGCCGCTGCTGCTTCAACGAGGTCGGTGGATCGTGCAAGCGAGACATCTGGACTCTCGAGTGCGTCGGCAATTCGCTTCAAATTGTCGGCCGTGCCCCGCGAGCGCTCCTCAGTGCTCCCGAAATCCCCCTGCATCCGGATGCCGAAGATCGCAGCGCCGATCGCGGGCAGGCCCGCCGCGACGATGACAAATACTTTGTTATGCGACAATTCAGGATCGTGCAGGACAAGGTTGACGACGACGGATGTTATGCACCCGATGATTGTTACCGCAAAAAGCACAATACTTGTAACATGCAGGCGATGGTCGAGCATGTGCATCTGTCTCGCATTCGAGGCATTATATGCCACCTGCGGTCTTAGCTCTTCGCCTACGATCGTATCGCTCAGGCAATGAGCATTGGTGAGCGCTGCGGACGGGCAGCCGGCTGCTCGCCAAACCGACCTTGCGTACCAGTCAATCCAGCCGTCTTGCGAACGAACGCCCTGACGTTCGCTGCTCGGCGGCGATGCCACGCCTAAAAGCTTCAGGCTGCGCATAGGGCGGAGACGCTCGGCAAGTTGCCGATATTCGAGCCAGCGACGGTGCCATTGGCGCTTTGAACCGAGGAACGTGTTAGCGACGAAGATCGCGATAACCGTCGGTTCGGCCACAGCAAGCACGAAATGATATTGAGGCAGCGTGAGCCCGAGGAGCGCCAGGAGAACGGCGGCAGCCGCGAAAGTGAAATTCAGGACATGGCCCGAGCGATAGATTTGCGCATAATGTTGCGCCAGCCGGTCAGCCCAAGCGAAAGATGCTTCGATTTCGCCAAAGATCTCAGCGACGCCTTTCAACTCCGGCTCGCAAGCCTGGTTCAGGGAACGCCATTCCCCGCGCGTCGCTTCTTCATAGGGCGCGGAAATGAACGTCGATGCTCGTGGACGCTTGACGCCAAGCGCGGCCAGCATCAGCGGATATTCGATCCGCGTCCGCAATCGCTTTTCCCGCTCCCCCAGATAATTGTAAAGGTCCGCCTGCGTCCGGGGGTCGGCGGGTGGGCCGATGATCGCCTGAACCAGATCGCGCAAAGTGCGCGGTTCGACATCACGTTGCGGCATGCTCTCCATGTCGGTCGCATCGACGAATTCGCTAAAGCCCGTCCACAATATGCGGCTGCTATCGGGCATTTGCGGATTCAAGTGGATGACGGGAACGCCGCGCCGGAGCGCGAGCGAGACGACGTCGGCGGTGCCGCCGCTGCCGCGCGCTGGCGCACCGTCCCAAAGTGCGATCAAGATGTCACAATGCGCAACCGTTGCGCGCCCCGCCAAAGCATAGCTCTCATCACGACCGCTTGCCTGAGGGGGCAGCTCCAAAATGCGATCGGCCTTGTCGAGCAAAACCTGAAAGCGGGCATCGCCGTCAGGTTCGAAGTCTTTACGATAGTCGTCGCGTGGCAGAGGGAGGATAGCCTCGAGCCGATAGCCATTTTCGAGCGCGACGACAGCACCGAACTGATCTGCGCCTTCGGCGAGAGGCGAAACGAAAGTCGGTACGAACGGTGCTTCGTCGAACAGCCGCGGATGCTGGTTCCGCAGCTGCGCTGTCTCGTCGGCAAGTGTTCGCAAAAGGCCGGAAATAATCGGATGAGCCGCCGCCTCGACCTCCTCGTCCAGAGCCGGCGGCCGATGACCTGTGATGCCGACGGCAAGACCAAGCTTTGGACGTGGGGGATGAGCTCGGTTCACTACGTAAATATGCCTGACCTCGCATGAACCTGCAACCAAAAGCCGGTTACTTACCGAAGAGTGAAAATTGCCTTTGGTTATCTTGGCGCAAGCACGAAACGTGCACGGCCCGAACGGACGCGCGACCGGCGCAGCGCTGCCCCGGCAATCCCGAACCCGACAATCAGCATGGCCCAGCTAGCGGGCTCCGGGACCGCCGGCGTTTCAACGACAGTCAGGCGCAGCCGTGCCTTGTCGAACCCGCGGTCCAGCACAAATCCCACAGGTTCGAGGACATCGCGTCCCAGCGTCGAAAAGGCCGCACGGCTC
>JANODH010000268.1:0-12333 GCA_031412595.1 Sphingomonas sp.
CGGCGAGCGCCCGCGACTGTCGGGTGCTGCCATATCGACCGTCACTTGTACGAAGGGCGCCGACCCCCGCGCATCGTTCATCGTCGGCTCGGCGGACCGGACGGCCTGGACTGCGGCCTGGGTTTCGACGCCGAGGCGCAGGGTCGGTCCGGCATCGGTACGCTCTATGGTCACAGCAATCCGACCCAGCGTTTCGGGGCGCACGTTGAACCGCACGTCATCATTTTTCGCCATGGCCACCAACTCATGCACGGCATCGGCAATGATCGGCGCAAAGGTTGCGCCACGATCGGGCAGTGGCAGTATGACTCGGTCAGCGGTCGGTGCAGACGTAGATGACCGCACATCGAAACCCTGCGCCAAATACGGTTCATTCCGCTCGAGGGTAGAACTTGATGCGCGCTCGAAAGGTTGTGCTATCGTCGGCGCGGCCACGACAGCAGTCGCGATTTGCGGCAGAGCAACGGCGCGGGTCCCTATCTGCATAGGCACCGGTTTAGCGGCCCGCGAAGGTCCGCTGATTGAGGGCTCTACATCGGCAGTAACCGGGTCTGGCACCGATGGATGATCGAATTTCGGCGAAAATGTCATCGCGAACGGTATGATACTACCGACAGGGCTGGCGTTCATTGCCGAATTCGCCTCGGCTTCGAAAGCAAGGGACTCGGCCCACTCGGCAGCAATTGTTCGCTGGTCCACTGGCGCCGGGACTTGGTTTGTCTGAATGCCAGTCGCCAGGACCATTCCCTGTGGCAGCATCAATTTTGCAGGATGCGGCATAACAGCGACCGTTTCGAATATTGCCGCCAGTGGCGCGGCAGAAACGATCGGAACGATTGTATCAGGCGATTGCGCGGCAGGCGGGACCGCAGCGTCGACATCCGGCGCAACCGCAGCCGCTGTCAATATAGCGGCAAAATCGTGCATCGCTGATTCTGGTGCAGAGGCATTCCCGCCGCCGGGGGAACCGATAATTTCAGCAAAATTTACCGGAGGCATGATCATCGCTGCGCATCCTTTGGCGCTGCCGGCACGATCTTAGTGAGAGCGCGAGCGGCGTCTGCCCGGTCCCGCACGCGGCAGATCTCAATTGCCGCATCGAGCGCACGCCTGGCAGCGTGGCGCGATGAGGCAACATCTTCATGGTTCGATCTGGCGTCGTCGAGCCGAGCCTGCGTCGTCCGGCGTGCTGCCTGCATCCGCGTCGACAATTCAGCCCGCGCGGCCAGATCGCTGCCAAAACCAATACCGGTCTCAGGCGAAAGCGCAGCTGCCGCATCGTCCAGCCGGCTCGCGAGTGCTTCCTGTCCCGTGAGATAGGCTGCAGAGTGAGCGTAAGCGCCCGTCGCGATCTTGCTGGCTGCCTTGCGCACCGCGACAAGCTTGGCATATCGATTTGTCATGTGCCGAACTCGGCAATCAAGCGCGCAACCGAAACAGCACTGCTTTCATGCGAACGGCTCGGCTGCATGATGTAGTCGAGTATGGCAGCGCGGCTCTCCAGCGCTTCGTCGACAGCCGGGTCAGCACCCGATCGATAAGCACCCATCAGCAATAGATCGCGGTTTTCTTCGGCAATCGACCATAGGCGACGCACGCGCGCCGCTGCTGCTTTATGATCGAATGTTGCGATGTCGGCCATGACGCGGCTCAACGACCTGCCGATATCGATTGCGGGAAAAACGCCCTGTTCAGCGAGCGACCGCGACAGGATAATATGCCCATCGGCAATAGCACGGGCGGCATCGACAACCGGATCATCGACGTCGTCACCGTCCGCCAAAACGGTATAGAGCGCAGTGATCGAGCCCCCCGATGCCGTGTCATTGCCGCATCTTTCCAGAAGTGCGGGGATAATGGCGAGCGCGGACGGCGGATAGCCTTTCATTGTTGGCGTTTCGCCGGTGCCCAGACCCAGTTCACGCTGCGCATGGGCAACGCGGGTAAGACTATCGACGATCAGGAGCACCGATTTTCCGGCACTGCGAAAATGTTCGGCAATTGCTGTTGCACGCTGCGCTGCCCGAATTCGCAACAAGGGCGAACGATCACCCGGAACCGCGACTGTTACGGTGTGTCGATGCGCGTCACTTGCGCGTGTTGCCTCGACGAAATCGACAATCTCGCGGTTGCGCTCACCAACAAGCGCGACGACGACAACGTCGGCAGCGGCACCATCAATGATCTGCCGGATGAGCGTTGATTTGCCGACACCCGATCCTGCCGCCAGGATCATTCGCTGCCCGATCCCGATCGTCGTCAGTGCATCGATCGCACGAACACCGGTTTCGAACGGTTTGCGTACTGGTCCGTTGGCCAGCGGATTGCCGATGCTTCCGCGAACGTCGCGCAACGTATCGGCAAAAATCGGCCCTTGTGCATCGATCGGATGGCCAACGGCGTCGATCACGCGGCCCAGCAGCGCATCGCCGACAGAAGCCATCATCGACGATGGGCGCGCCACAACGCGCGCACCCGGCTGCGGCGACGCATCTTGCTGCAGTGCGATCAGGATTGTCTCTTCACCGTCGAAGCCAACCACTTCGGCGGCAATGTGATTATCGATCGCCGCGCCTGTGCCGATCGCGCAACGAAATCCGCTTGCCGTAAAAAAAGGGCCCCGCACGGCTTTCAGCCGGCCGACGAGCGTTGGCTCGACACGCGAAGGACGGCAGTTGCCAAGAGCACGTTCGGCGAGCGTAATCATCTCGCAAATCCCAAACGCACCATTTCAGCACGCAAGCGAGCGAGTGCAGGGACGACACCATCTTCGTAGACACTGGCGGCCGTTCTTGCTTCGACAGTGCCGCGCGGAAGCAACGCGTCACTGACCACCGAACGAGCACCATCGAAAAAATGCACGTCATCGGGATTTACGGCAAGCACCACCTCACCTTGATCCGAGACGATCGCAGCAAGTGCATCGGCACGCGCGCGAAGCAAATCTGCATCGATCGGCACATTTCCGGCAATATCGACAACGAGCCGCTCCACGGATGCCACGATAAGGCTGGCAATCACGGCCGCCGATGGCGACTGAAGCGCTTCGAGCGAGCTGGCGAGTTGCAACAGAACTTCGCGCTCGCTGGCGACCTCAGCTTCGACCGTCCGACGAGCCTCGGCAACACCACGTGCGAATTCATCTTCGACAGGCGCAGACCCGCGAGGTTCAGTTGGCCAAAAATCAGCTCGATTCCAGATCTTAGACATAAGCGGCATTCCCGCCGATCTGCAGCGATCCGTCGCTTTCCATCTGACGAACGATGCCGACAATGGCTTTTTGCGCGGCTTCGACATCGGCAAGGGCTACCGGCCCTGCTTCGGCCAGTTCATCGCGGATCGTATCTGCGGCACGCGCCGAAAGCCCCGCGAGCATCCGTTCGCGTTCGGCTTCGCTCATTGTCCGCATTGCAATCACGAGCACACTGGCATCGACAGCGCGAACGACAACACTCAAGTTCTTTGCATCCAGTTTGAGCACGTCGGCAAAGATGAACATCTCGTCGGCGATGTCTTGAGCAAGGCCCTTGTCGCGTTTGCCGATTGCGCGCAGCAGCACCTGATCGGAGGGCTTTGCCATCTTGCTGAGGATCGCGGCCGCCGCAGTCACGCGTGCCGAGCGCTCGACCGCAGCCGGTTCGGGTTTTGCAACGCCGTCGCCCAACAACCGGGACAGTTCCTCGATCGCAAGAGGGCCAACCGCGCGCAGCCGCGTCATCCGCCGGACGATGTCTTCTTGCTGTGCCGGTAAAAGTCCTTGCAAGAGAACGGCCGCACGCGCGGGCTCGACATCAGCAAGGATTACGGCGCCGACTTGCGGATGCTCGCGCGTGATTACCGCAATCACGTCTTCGTCGCGCATCCATTTTAACGGCGTGATCTGTCCGCTTGGCCCGGCCGGCACAAGCTTTGCCATCACAGCATCGCCGCGATCACCGCCTAACGCTTTGGTCATCACTTTCCGCGCGCGCTCGGTGCCGTCGACACGCATACTGCTGTAGCTGCGCGCTGACTCAACGAAACGGTTAAGCGCTGCCTCGGCTTTGTCAGACCCGACTTCGTTCAGCGCGACCATTGCCTTGCCGAGCATTTCGATTTCACTCGGGCTCAGTTCTTCGACGATCTGTGCGGCCTGGTCGTCGGCCAGTAGCATCAGCAGGATTGCAGCATCGGGATTGATGTCAGCCATTGGCTTTCTCCGGCGTCAAAAGGCTGCGCATGACAGCCGCTGCCCGTTTCGGATCCTGGCTTACGAAATCGCGGACAAGCGCGGCACGATCGGCATAGCTCGGCGCAGCCGATATCATATCGAGCGTGATCGGCATGTCACGCTGTTGTCGCGCGACTTCGTCGGCCAGCATCGGGGCGAGTTCGGCCTTGCGCTCTGCTGCGGCCTTGGCCCGGCTTTTCAGAAACGGGCGGCCGATGCCGAAGACGACAAAAGCCACGGCAGCCAGCGCAGCAACGATGCGACCGATTCCCATGAAATCGATGCCATCCAACCAGCTTGTTTCGACCGGTACGCTTTCGGCAAACGGGCGCGACGATACGACGACATCGTCGCCGCGCGCCGCATCGAACCCGACAGCGCGTTTCACCAGACCATCGATTGCCGCAATATCGATGGCATTGCGGGCCTTGGCTCCCTTTACGTCGCGCAAAGCAACCGCAACCGTCAGCCGCTTCACGGTTCCAACCGGATTTTTGATCACGGCAACTTCGCGGCCCAGCTCGTAATTGCGCGTCAAGTCTTGCGATGTCCGCCCCGGCATTGTGGCCCCGGCCTGTGCAGCGGGTGGCGGCGTTGTCGAAACGGTGGAAGCGGGCGGCGGCTGGTTCGACAACGTGCCAGGGATACCAACGGCGGGCTGTTCGCCAGCTGCCGACGTCCAGCGCGATTCCTCGCGCGCGATCGCCCGTTGTTCCTGCGGGAATGTCTCGCGCGTCGATTGCTGTTCGGCAAAATCGAGATCGGCATGCACTTCAGCCGTAAAGCCGTCGGGTCCGACGAGTGGCGTCAGTATTTTGGCAACAGCAAGCCGGTAGCGATCCTCGACCCGCGCCTGAATGTCGATTTGTCGCGTTGCTTCGGCACCGGCTCCATTGGCGTCGGCGCTGGTCAGCATCCGTCCCGACTGATCGGTGAGCGATACCCGTTCGGTATTCAGGCCCGATACCGATGATGCAACAAGATGCAGGATCGCTTGCACCTGATCGGGCGTGAGGGAGCGTCCACCGCGCATTGTCAGCATAACCGATGCCGATGGCTGCACTTCGTCGCGCAAGAATGGCGAAGCATTCCCCGTCGCGATGTGCACGCGCGCTTTCTCGACGGGATCCATGGCTTCGATCGTTCGGGCGAGATCATTCTCACGGCCCCCGCGCAGCCGCTCGGTCTCGACCGCATGGCTGGCACCCATGGGCATATTATCGAGCGTCGAAGATGCCGTTGGGGCCGCTTTCGGCAAGCCTTGTGCTGCCAGCAGCATCCGCGCTTTGTGATAATCTGTCGTCGACACTTTAACCGCACCGGTCGCGCCATCGATCGTATAGGGCAACGCCGCGGTTTCGAGTGCCGTCGCAACCGCCGCTTTGTCGCTGTCGGAGAGCGCGCCGACAAGATCGCGCTGCGGTGCACCGCTGATCGCGGTCCATGCAAGTGCTGCCGCACCAACGATGCCAAGCACGCCCACAATCGGCAGCGCGCGCTGGACCGCAGGCTGCACCATCAGGCGCTGAAGCTTGGCCGCCGGCTTCGGGTCGATGATCAGCGCGCCCTCTGCCATGTCAGACCGGCATGTTCATGATGTCGCGATAAGCGGACAGGAGCTTGTTGCGCACCTGCAGCGTCGCTTCGAAGGCAATGCTCGATTTTTGCCGCGCCAGCATGACGCCAGCGATGTCACTGGTATCGCCGCGCTCATAGGCAGCGGACGCAGCGCTCGCGTCGCCTTGGGCTGCGTTGACGGCGCCGAGCAACTTCCCGAAATCAGCCTGCGGCAAAGCTTCGGGTGGCCGCGCGACGCTTTTGAGCGCGTCGCTGCGCTGGATCACTGCATTGCGCAGGCTCAGGACCGAATTGGCGTCGATACCACTCATGCAGCGACCCGCATTTCAGCGAGGCGATAACGCAAAGTGCGTTCGGAAACGCCCAATCGTGCTGCCGCTTTCGCGCGGTGCCCTCCCACTTCTTCGAGCGCCGATCGGATCGCCGACACTTGTGACTGACGCCCAACGGATTTCAAATCGCGGTCGTAAATGCTCGTCGTGCGCTCGATCGACAGGTCTTCGACGTCGATCCGACCATTTTCGCAAACCATGAGCGCGCGCTGCAACACGCTGTCGAGTTCGCGCACATTGCCGGACCAGTCATGCGCCATCAGCACGTCGAGCGCATGCGCCGTCGGCCAGGCGAAATCATAGCCTGCGCGCGCATGGCGGATGAGCAGCGATGCGGTAATTGCCCGAATGTCCTGACGACGGGCACGAAGCGGCGCAATCTTGAGCGCCATTACATTCAAGCGCCAGAAAAGATCGGCGCGAAACCGTCCCCCATCAACTTCGTTTGCCAAATCGCGGTTGCCTGCAGCAATCACGCGAACGCTTGCTTTTTCGGGTTTCGTTGCACCGACAGGAAGGACTTCGCCTTCTTGCAGTACGCGCAGCAGCTTTGCCTGAAGAACCAACGGCAGATCGGCCACTTCATCGAGCAGCAGGGTCCCGCCGTCGGCCGCGCGGAACAGGCCTTCGCTCGCGCTGACCGCGCCCGTGAACGCGCCTTTTACGTGGCCGAATAGCATTGCTTCTGCCATCGCTTCGGGAAGCGCCGCGCAATTGATCGCAACGAACGGCCCAGACGCACACGGTGACTGCGCATGCAAAAAGCGCGCAAGGCCTTCCTTGCCGGTGCCGGTTTCGCCTTCGATCAAGACCGGGGCCGCTGTTTTCGCCACGCGCTTAGCATGCGACAGCAGCTTGGCTGTTGCGGGCTCGGCATAGGCCATGATCGGGTTGGCACGGACCAGCTCGGCAATCAGGGCATGGCCGAAAGCCATATCCTGAAAGCCAAAGCCGATCCGTGCCGGGTGACCGTCCTTTAGAGAGACCAGATAAGGAGCGGTCGGGGGGGCTGTAGACTCGAGGATGACGTCGCCCGGCTTTACGGACGCTGCCTCACTCGATGAATAAATGGTGGTGGTCCCGTCGCCAGAAACGATCCCAGCACCCGCCAAAGCGGGCATAAGTGTCGGCCATTCGGCGTTGGCGTTTTTGCTTATCGACACAATAGTCATACGGTCCCCACCACTGCTAACGAGCAGTCGTGGGGAGCGATGCAATGAGTATGCCAGTTGACTATACTCGGTGAGAACGTCGGAGAATCGTGGACTTTGACGGCTGACCGTCAAAATAATGACGCGTCAGGCGGCGTCGCTGATCCCGAGTTCGGCGAGCTTGCGGTAAAGCGTCGACCGGCCGATGCCGAGCCGCCGCGCAACTTCGGTCATGCGCCCGCGATAATGACCGATTGCAAGCCGGATCACGTCGGCCTCGATCGCATCAAGCGCCCGCATATTGCCATCCGAATTGAACAAGGTGACCCCCGCGCCCTGCGGGCCGCAATCGGCAACTGGTGCGCCTGCGACCAGCAAACTGGCGATATGGGGAAAGTCCGTCGCCGTTAGGGCATCGCCGTCACACAGAACAGCAGCACGGAAAAGGGCATTTTGAAGCTGGCGGACGTTGCCGGGCCACGCGTAGCCACCGAGCAGCGACATCGCTTCGTCGGTTATGCCGAGTTCGCGGAGCCCCGGCTGCTTTGCGATGCGCGCCAGCAAATGACGCGCGAGTGCGGGTACGTCGCCACTGCGGTCGCGAAGCGGCGGTATCGTGACTTGGACGACAGCAAGGCGATAATAAAGGTCTTCGCGGAAACGTCCGGCGGCGACTTCGTCGAGCAACGTCCGGTTCGTCGCGGCAACGATACGAACATCGACTTCGCGGGGACGGCCCCCGATTGAACAAAGCTCGCCCGACTGGAGAACGCGCAGCAGCTTAACCTGCGCATCGAGCGGGAGATCACCGACTTCGTCGAGAAAAAGCGTCCCCCCATCGGCGTCGACGAATTTACCCACTTGTCGTGAGAACGCCCCGGTGAACGCGCCTTTTTCATGACCGAAAAGTTCGGACTCGACGAGATTTGCAGGAATTGCGCCGCAATTGACGGCAATCATTGGCTTTTTGGCGCGCGGGCTTGCGGCGTGGATCGCTTCGGCAACGACTTCCTTTCCGACGCCCGATTCGCCCTCCACGAGGATCGGCACGCGCGCGCGCGCTGCTTTGGCCGCAATGGCCAGCGCCGCACGGAACTTCGGGGCCGACCCCACGATTTCATCGAACCCGAGCGGTGCAGAAAGCTTTTCGGAGAGCGGCCGAAGCTCACCACTGCTCGATCCTTCCGCCATCGCCGCCTCCAGGGCAGCAAGCAAACGATCTGGTGCAATCGGTTTTACCAAAAAATCGGAAGCCCCGGCGCGCATCGCTTCGACAGCGACGGCGACCGAATCGGTCGCTGTGAGCATCAGGATTGGCAACATCGGCCGCCGCGCGCGTAATTCCGAAATCAGGTCCGCAACGCCATCGCCCCACCGATCGATCAGAACGGCATCAAGCATCATCCCATCGCGGGTTCCGAGTGTCGCGATGGCCGTTTCATTGTCGCCGATCGCAATCGTGCGCCAGCCTGCACGTGAGGCAAGCGCCGACACAAGGCGGACTTGCGCCGGTTCGTTGTCGACGAGCATCAACATGCGTGTGCCGTTCGGAGCCAAAGCCGTCCCCAATTCTGTCCCAATGAAGGACAGCTTTTACCCGCCAACGGTAAAGTTCCTGTGAATCACGTGGGACTTCGTCCAACGGCGCATAAGATTGCGCTGGCGACGTCTGCGCACGGTGGGGTTGAGGGTGCGGCTCGTCGCGGTTAAGGCGTCAGCAGATTCTGGTTATGAGTGAGGAAAACATGGCGGGGAACGGCGAAACCAGCAGCGATTTGAACGCGCATACGGAATCCTACACGCGCTTTATCTGGTGGCTGAAGTTCGGATCAATCGCGACAGCAGCCGTTGTAATCTTTGTCATTGCTCTGATTACACAGTGAAAATCGCTGTCCTGAAAGAAACGGCCGACGGCGAGCGTCGGGTGGCCGTAAGTGCTGAGACCGTGAAGAAATTCATCGGGCTTGGCGCAACCGTGGCCGTCGAGGCCGGTGCGGGCGCTCATGCGGCGGTTGCCGATACCGACCTAGCGGCAGCAGGTGCGACAATCACATCGCGCGGAGATGTCCTTGCCGACGCCGATATTGTACTTGGCGTGCAAGGACCGGAGCCAGAGTCCCTGAAGGGCATCAAGTCCGGCGCATGGCTGGTCGCCGGGCTGAATCCTTTCGGCGAACGATCACGGGTCAATGACTATGCCGCGCTCGGTGTCGAAGCGCTAGCGATGGAATGGATGCCGCGGATCACGCGTGCGCAAGGAATGGACATCCTGTCCTCGCAGTCGAATTTGAGCGGATACAAAGCCGTGCTCGACGCTGCAAGCGAATACGGTCGCGCATTTCCGATGATGATGACGGCCGCCGGCACGATCAGCGCAGCACGTGTTTTCGTCATGGGAGTGGGCGTTGCAGGTTTGCAGGCCATTGCGACGGCACGGCGGCTCGGCGCGCAGGTCTCGGCCACAGACGTTCGCTCGGCAACCAAGGAACAGATTGAGTCGCTCGGCGCCAAGGCCATTTTCGTCGAGGACGTCAAAGGCATCGAAGGCGAAGGTTCGGGCGGATATGCCACCGAAATGTCGGACGAATATAAGACAGCGCAAGCAGCGCTGGTTTCGGCGCACATCGCCAAGCAGGATATTGTGATCACGACGGCGCTGATCCCCGGACGCCCCGCCCCGCGCCTGATCAACGACGCACAGATCGCGAGCATGAAACCGGGATCGGTCATCGTCGATCTCGCGGTCGAAAGCGGTGGCAATGTAGAAGGCGCGGTCGCCGGTGAAGTCGTCGAATTGCACGGCGTGAAAATCGTCGGGCACAAAAACGTGCCTTCGCGTCTCGCAACCGACGCGAGCGCTCTGTTTGCCCGCAACCTGTTCATTTTCATCCAGGCGTTCTGGGACAAAGAGCAAGGCAAGCCTGTGCTCGACGAGGAAATCGGTAATGCAATCCGCCTGACGCAGGGTGGGAAAGTCGTCAACGAGCGGCTGCTCGGCAACTAAACGGGGCAATCATGGACTTCATCAGCATCCTATCCATCTTCGTGATGGCCTGTTTTGTCGGCTATTATGTGGTCTGGTCGGTTACGCCCGCGCTGCATACGCCGCTGATGGCGGTCACGAACGCTATTTCATCAGTCATCATTGTCGGTGCCCTGATTGCGTCGGCAGCGCCGGGATCGGCTGTATCGAAATATCTCGGGCTGCTCGCTGTCGTGCTCGCCAGCGTCAATATCTTCGGGGGCTTTGCCGTCACCGCGCGAATGCTCGCGATGTATAAAAAGAAGGAGCGCTAGGGGGATGGAGCACGCAGTTCAGAACCCCTGGGTGGGGCTTGCCTATCTCGTCGCTGGCGTCTGTTTCATTCTCGCCTTGCGCGGGTTGAGTTCGCCATCGACCAGCCAGGCGGGCAACCGCTACGGCATGATCGGCATGGGCATTGCTGTTGTGACGACGCTGCTCGTTCACGATTATGCTTCGCTCCCCGAAATCGCAATTGCGATTGCAATCGGCGCGGCGATCGGGATCGTAACGGCCCGCAAGATCGCGATGACCGATATGCCGCAGCTTGTGGCTGCTTTCCACTCGCTCGTCGGCCTTGCTGCCGTGCTGGTCGGGGTCGCTGCCTATCTCAACCCCGAGGCCTTTGGCATTCTCGATTCGGCCGGGGAGATCAATGCCGTCAGCCGCATCGAACTGGGCCTTGGTGTCGCGATCGGTGCGATTACGTTTTCGGGGTCAGTGATCGCATTCCTCAAACTCAACGGCAACATGGGCGGCAAGCCGATCCTGCTTCCCGCGCGTCATATCATCAATCTCGGCGTGCTGGCGACGATCGTCGGGCTGACGGCCTATTTCACGCAGGACCAGTCGCCCTGGGTTTTTTGGACGATCACGGCGCTGGCTTTCATCATCGGTTTCCTGCTGATCATCCCGATCGGCGGCGCGGACATGCCGGTCGTCGTCTCGATGCTGAACAGCTATTCGGGCTGGGCGGCGGCGGCGATGGGTTTCACCCTGCAAAACACCGCGATGATTATCACGGGCGCGCTCGTGGGCTCGTCGGGCGCGATCCTGAGCTACATCATGTGCAAAGCCATGAATCGCAGCTTCATCAGCGTGATTGCGGGCGGGTTCGGTGCCACGGCAAGCGCTGGCGGCGAAGCCAAAGCCGACCGCCCGTGGAAGCGGGGTTCGGCCGAGGATGCGGCTTATATGATGGCGCAGGCCGAAAGCGTCATCATCGTGCCCGGTTACGGCATGGCCGTTGCACAAGCGCAGCACGCACTGCGCGAAATGGGCGATTTGCTGAAGAAAGACGGCGTTTCGGTAAAATATGCAATCCATCCCGTCGCGGGGCGCATGCCCGGGCACATGAACGTGCTGCTCGCCGAAGCAAACGTGCCTTATGATGAAGTCTTCGAACTCGAAGACATCAACAGCGAATTCGCGCAAGCCGATGTCGCATTCATCATCGGCGCCAACGATGTCGTCAATCCTTCGGCTAAGACCGACAAGTCGTCACCGATCTACGGTATGCCGGTGTTCGATGTGGAAAAGGCCAAGACGGTTTTCTTCATCAAGCGCTCGATGGGCGGCGTTGGTTATGCAGGTGTCGACAACGACGTGTTCTATATGGACCAGACGATGATGCTGCTCGCTGATGCGAAAAAGATGGTCGAGGATATTAATAAGGCGCTGGCGCACTAGGCGACGCGCGGGCACGGAATAGCACGGCTATTCCGACCTCGCGCAAGTCCGGCCAGCGTGCGAAGCTGCGACTGACGACATGGCTTTGCCGTGTCGGGCCTTCAGCATCACCGCCCCGAACCCGACCAAGCCAAGGTAATGCTCATTCGCCGGTTCTTCGGATCGAACCGATTGGCTGGGTTAAAAGGCTCGCGATCGGCAACGCCTTCAATCCGCGCAAAACGCCCCGTCCCGACACCCGCGAGTGCCAGCGCCTGTCGCGTCGCTTCGGCCCGCGCCGTGGACAGCAACCAATTGGTCATCGCGCCGTTGCGGACATAAGGCAGCGCATCGGTGTGCCCGCGAACGATA
>JANODH010000269.1:0-2420 GCA_031412595.1 Sphingomonas sp.
TTTTCCGAAACCTGCGCATCGCCGCGCCGCAAGCCGCGGCAGCCTGCGGCGTCGACCAGCGCCCACGCCTTATGTCCGTCGGGGTTTTTGAAAGTCGATCCGCCAGTCCGGGAGCGCAGTGGCTGCGACGCTTCGCGTTCAGCCGCTATCCGGTCCATTTCGGCACCGATCATCGTCGGCGCCCCGGGGACGCCGGCAAACGTCGCCGCAACGACAATTGCGCCTTCGGGCAAGGCCGAGTGGCGATAGGTGTAATGCAGATCGTCGAGCGCCAGCGTCTGCAGATCGCCAGACCGCGACACGACGTGGGCACTGACAAGAATATCGGCCACCTCGCGGCCATAGGCACCCGCATTCATCCGCACGGCACCGCCCACGGTACCCGGAATACCACGCAAAAATTCAAGGCCCGCAATGCCAGCATCGCGCGCTGCACTTGCGACGGAAATGCCGGGCGCACCCGCACCACAAGTCAGGCGATTGCCATCCACTTTGATCGCAGCGAATGCCTTGCCCAATCGCACTGTCACGCCGCGCACGCCGCCATCGCGAACGATCAGGTTCGACCCAAGTCCCATCGGCCAGACGGGCACGTCGGGATTAGCCCGCAGAAATTCCTGAAGGTCGGCAACATCGGCAGGCTCGAAAAGCTGATCAGCCGGACCGCCCGATTTGAACCAGACCAGCGGTGCAAGGGGGGCGTTGGCGGTTATTTTTCCGCGAACGACTGTGGGGGCAAGTGCGCTCAGCATCCCTGCGCCTTCTCGATCGCCGCCGTCAGCCCCGCGGCCCATTTCGTGATGTCGCCGGCACCAAGGCAGACGACCATGTCACCCGCAACCGCTTCGGCCGCCAGCGCTGTCGCCAGCGCATCAGCATCGGCAATCTCGGCCGCTGCGCGGTGTCCGCGTGCTTTCAGGCGCTCGACCAAAGCGCCTGCACTGACGCCTTCGACAGGCGCTTCGCCAGCCGCATAAACAGGCGCGACATACACAACATCCGCATCATTGAAGGCTTGCGCAAATTCGTCCATCAGGCCACCGAGGCGCGAATAGCGGTGCGGCTGCACGACGGCGATGACGCGACCGGCAATGCCCTCCCGCGCTGCCGACAGGACCGCTTTGATCTCGACCGGATGGTGGCCATAATCGTCGATGATCGTCACACCGCCGGTTTCGCCGACGTTTGTGAAGCGCCGTTTGACCCCGCCGAATGCACCGAAGCCTTTCTGGATTGTCGCATCGTCGAGGCCCAGCTCGATGGCGACGGCAATCGCTGCGAGCGCATTCTGGACGTTGTGCCGCCCCGCCATCGGCAAAACGATATCCTCGATACTGCGCGTCGAGCCGTCGCGGTGACGGATGATGACTTCGAAACGATTTGCGCCTGCGCCGGGCATGACGTTCACGCCGCGCACATCGGCCTGCGCGCTGAATCCATAAGTCACAATCCGCCGGTCGCGCACGCGCGGCAGCAGCGCCTGCACTTCGGGATGGTCGAGGCAGAGCACGGCGGCCCCATAAAAGGGAACATTCTCGATAAATTCGACAAAGGCGTCCTTGACCGCGTCGAAGCTACCATAATGATCGAGATGTTCGGGATCGATATTGGTGACGACCGCAATGGTGCCGTCGAGCCGCAGGAAACTGCCGTCGCTCTCGTCGGCTTCGACCACCATCCAGTCCGACGCGCCCAGCCGCGCGTTCGATCCATAGCTGTTGATGATGCCGCCGTTGATGACTGTCGGATCGACGCCTCCGGCATCGAGCATCGCCGCAATCATGCTTGTTGTCGTCGTTTTGCCATGCGTGCCAGCCACCGCAACTGTCGATTTCAGGCGCATCAGCTCGGCAAGCATTTCGGCGCGGCGGACCACCGGAATGCGCCGTTCATACGCGCTTGCAACTTCGGGATTGGCGCGTTTGATCGCCGTCGACGTCACGACCACAGCCGCATCGCCCAGATTGACGGCGTCGTGGCCAATGGCAACCGATATGCCACGTTTACGTAAGGCGTCGATCACATAGCCTTCGGCAACGTCGGAGCCCTGCACTTTATAGCCCAGATTGTGCATGACTTCGGCAATGCCCGACATGCCGATGCCACCGATACCGACGAAATGGATCGTCCCGATGTCGGTTGCGACGCCCTTCATGACGCGTAAGCCGGTTTGAAGCTGGCGGGCTGCATGCCGATCGGCGCTGGCCCCATGCTCTCGACAAGATCGGCGAGATGGCGCGTCGCATCGGGGCGGCCACAGCCCCAGGCGCGCTTGGCTGCATTTGCAAGCCCGACCGCATCGAGCCCGAGCTTCTGCATCTGCTTTGCCAGTTCGACCGGTGTAAAGTCCTGCTCGTCGATCGCGCGTGCCCCCCCGGCTTCCACCATTTCGCGGACGTTGGCGGTCTGGTGATCGTCGG
>JANODH010000270.1:0-1810 GCA_031412595.1 Sphingomonas sp.
TCCGCCGCGCGCCATGCCGTATCGGACCATTTCGGCGAAGCCGCGCGCGACGACGGCAGCGCGCGCATTTTCACCAAGCCCCCGCCCTGCGACGACACCGCAGGCAATCGCAAGGACGTTTTTCACGGCGCCACCGATTTCCGCGCCGATGACATCGTCGGATGCATAAGGCCGGAACGTCGGCCGCGCGAGCCGCTGCGAGAGAGCGCGTGATGCCGCCTCATCGGTGCAGGCCAGCGTCACGGCGGTCGGCAGCCCTTTCGCGACTTCGGCTGCAAAAGTCGGTCCGGACAAGACCCCGATTGGTGCATTCGGATGCAACTCGGCCGCAATTTCCGACATCAGTGCCATCGTCCCTGCTTCGATGCCTTTGGCACACAAAACAAGCGACCGATGTCCTTGCGGCAGCGTCGCCAGCGATGCGCGCAAATGCTGAGCAGGCGTCACAATGAGTAACGCGTCGCACGCTGTTAACTCATCAAGCGTATCGGTGGCCGTGATCGAGGGCGAGAGCGCAACGCCGGGCAGGAAAACCGTATTTTCGTGCGCCAGATTGATTGCCGTCACGACTGCGTGTTCGCGCGCCCACAGCATCACGGGTTCACCATTCGCAGCGGCAACCAGCGCGAGTGCGGTGCCCCATGCCCCGCCACCGATAACACCGATTCTCATGCCTTGACGCCTGCGCCGCGCGCCGCTTCGGCATGCGGATCGAGCGGCCAGCGCGGGCGCGCGGCAACATCGAGGCCGTCGCGAAAGCCGGCTTCGAAACGCTCATAGCCTGCCCAAGCAATCATCGCGGCATTGTCCGTGCACAGCCACGGCGGTGGCGCGACGAAGGGCAGACCATGCCGTGCGGCCAGCGCCTGCAATCCACTGCGTATGGTGTCGTTTGCCGCCACGCCGCCTGCCACCACCAGTGCGGTGGCCCCGTCGGCGCGCTCGATTGCGCGTGCCGTCCGGTCGATCAGGCAATCGACCACGGCGGCTTGAAACGATGCCGCAATATCTTCGGTCTTGTGCAGCCCGGTCTCATGTGCGCGCAAAACAGCGCTTTTAAGGCCTGCGAACGAAAAATGGGGCTCGGGCGAACGCAGCAGCGGGCGCGGGAGTGGAACCGATTTCGGATCACCCGCCAACGCCGCGCGTTTGACTGCCGGACCGCCAGGAAAGCCCAGTCCCATCAGCTTTGCGGTCTTGTCGAACGCTTCGCCTGCCGCGTCGTCGATCGTCGTCGCCAGCCGCCGATAACGCCCGACGCCTTCGACAAACAGCAACTGACAGTGCCCGCCCGAAACGAGCAGCAACAGATAGGGGAACTTCAGCTGAGGATCGGACAAGCGCGGGCTGAGAGCGTGCCCTTCGAGATGATTGACCGCAATCAACGGCTTGCCCGCCGCATGTGCCAATGCCTTTGCTGTCACCAGCCCGACCATCACGCCGCCGATCAGTCCCGGCCCTGCCGTTGCTGCCACCGCATCGACATCGGCCAGTGTCAGTTCGGCATCCGAAAGCGCGGCCTCGACCAGCGGGATCAGCGCTTCGACATGCGCACGCGCGGCGATTTCGGGCACGACACCCCCATAGGGCTTGTGCGCTTCCTCCTGCCCCGCCAGCCGGTGCGCCAGGATCTGGCGATCGCTGGTGACCAGCGCTGCTGCGGTCTCGTCGCAACTCGATTCGATTCCGAGAATGATGAGGGGTTTCCCAAACATGGCGACGTCGCTAGCACAGCGGACTTATGCCTGCCACACGCACACCCTATCGCCTCGGCACGCGTGCCTCCCCGCTTGCCATGGCGCAGGCGCAT
>JANODH010000271.1:0-14621 GCA_031412595.1 Sphingomonas sp.
CATCAGAACAATAGCACCGAAAAGCAAACTGAATCCCAGTGTCGTCAATCCCAAAGGCCACAGCAGTTCGGACGAAATCTTGGACCCGCTCGTGACCGAGATCGACGGCGCCTGATGCAGCGTATTCCACCAGACGACCGAGTATTTTATGACCGGGATGTTGATCGCGCCGACGATCCCGAAAATCGCGGTTGCGCGACTGACGCTGGTCCGCTCCTCGCTGGCGCTCGCCAGGGCCATATAAGCGAAATAGAGGAAAAGCAGGACCAGCATCGACGTCATCCGCCCGTCCCATTCCCACCATGTGCCCCAGGTCGGCCGTCCCCAGATCGAGCCCGTAATCAGGCAAATCGCGCTGAAAACCGCACCCGGCAGCGCGACGGCACGCGCGCCGACGCCGGCAAGCGGATGCCGCCAGACAAGCTGCACGATACTGGCAATCGCGATACCCGTCCAACCGCCCATGCCGAGCCATGCCGCCGGCACATGCATATAAAGGATACGGACGGTTTCGCCCTGCAGATAATCCGGCGGGGTGATGAACAGGCCAGCATAGGCACCAACGGCGATCAGCATAACGCCGCCAATGCCGAAGATGACCGTGAGCGGTCGGGCTAGTTTCAGGAAACGGGTCGGATTCGCCAGCGCGTGCATTGAACCGGCCTTCTAGCGCAGCAATTCGGTGCTTGGAAGCAGTTTGCGCAGGTCGATTATTTGTCACAAGCTATGGCTATTGTTCGGCTCACGGAAGGATAGCCATCATGACAACCACTGAAATCGCCGCTGACTTTGCAGCACTCTGCAAGGCAGGAAAATTCGATGAAGCTGGCGAGAAATATTGGGCAACCGATATCGTCAGCGTCGAAGCCATGGGCCCCGAACCGCAATCGCACGGCATCGAAGCGGCCCGCGCCAAAGGAGTCTGGTGGTATGAAAACCACGAAGTGCACAGCGCCGAGGCAACTGGTCCCTATGTGAACGGCAATCAGTTCATCATTCGGTTCAAGCTCGACGTCACTTTCAAGGAAACCGGCGCGCGTACCGTAATGGACGAAGACGCGCTATACACTGTCAGAGACGGCAAGATTGTCGAAGAGCGATTCTTTTACGCAAGCTGACGACCGATGAGCCGCTGCGCGATGCGGTCTGCCACCTCGGCGGGCGTATCGCCGGTCGCAGCGCTTTCGTCCCAGATCTCGTTCAGGCGATCCGGGATACCATTGATGCGCGCGTCAACCTCGGCATCCCTCGCGCCGCCGATGTGGCGCAGCACATTGATGATACCGCCAGCGTTAATCACGTAATCGGGGGCATAGAGAATGCCGCGCGCCGCCAGTTCTGCTCCTTGCGCAGCTGTGGCCAACTGATTGTTTGCGCCCCCTGCAATGGCAACCACTTTCAGGGCGTCGATGCTTTCGGTCGTCAAAATCGCACCGAGCGCACAAGGGCTCAGCACATCGGCGTCGACCATCATTATCTCGTCTGCTGGAACAGTCTCCGCGTCGAGTTCAGCTGCCAAGGCTTGCGCCCGAGCCGGATCGGCGTCGGCAATCGTCAGCCGGGCCCCGTCCTGCGCCAGCCAGCGGGCAAGGCCACCGCCGACGCTGCCGACGCCTTGAATGGCAATATGCACGCCTGCGACGCTATCGCGCTTCATCGCTCGCGCGACCGTGGCACAAACGCCGAGATACACGCCCCGCGCCGTCGACGGTCCCGGATCGCCGCCGCTTTGCCCCGGCAGACCTGCGACATGCTTCGTCGTTTTGGAGAGTTCGATCATGTCGGCCTCCGACATGCCGACATCCTGCGCCGTGATATAGCGTCCGCCAAGATTATCGACGGCGCGTGCAAAGGCAGCAAGAAATTCAGGTGATTTTTTGGTCCCACGAGCATCGAGAATCACCGCTTTGCCGCCGCCTGCGGGTAATCCAGCCATTGCATTTTTGTAGCTCATCCCACGCGACAGCCGCAGTGCATCGACGATCGCGTCGGCTTTGTCGGCGTAATGCCAAAAGCGCGTGCCGCCTGCCGCTGGACCCAACGCTGTCGAGTGAATAGCAACGATCGCGGTCAACCCTGTTGCGTGATCGCGGAACAGGTGCACTGCTTCATGATCGTCGAAATCGGGCAAGTCCCAAACGGCGACCATATGATTCTCACTTTTACTCAAGTCATGAATGGGGCGATCGACGGGGATTGAACCCGCAACCTCCGGTACCACAAACCGGCGCTCTAACCAATTGAGCTACGACCGCCACAGCGAAGCTGGTCGCCTTTAGGACCGAATGCGGCAATAGGCTAGAGCTTTCCCGCCAATCGCAGGACAAAGCCGTCCTGCGTCGGGGCAAAACCAGCGACAGTGAGCTTACCGGCCATTGCAGGATCAGTCGACCGAACAAAAAGTTCGGCGCGGTAGCGACCATCGCTCTGCAGATACAGGTTCAACCGCTCAAGCGCGGATTGACTGACCAGCGGCAGCACAAGCGCGCCGCTCTCGCAACGGATCGCACCGCTTAGCCCTTGCGCCAGCGACAATCCGGCGACATCAGCCGCAAATGTTGCGCGCACCCGCCCCTGCGCTTTTTCGCAACGCCCCGCGAGAAACGCGACACTCACGTCCGTGAGGTCGATTGCGTCGAGCGGGATCGGCGCGAACATGCGGACAGTGGCAAGTCTTGCCGTCGCATCATCAACCGCAAATCCGCCCTTCAGCGACGTGAACGTGCCACGCCCCACCGCGCTCTGCATGAATATCGACGTCTGGCCCGCCAGCAGCGACAACGGCTTCAAGGCAACAGCGACATCACCGATGACTATCGGACCGATGGCGGCTTCGGCAAGACGACCCGACCAGACTGTGCCTGTCGCTGCGCGCGCCGACAGTTGTTGCCCTGACGTCCCGATCAGCGAAAGTGCCAATGAGAGCGGCAAGAATGCGAGCAAAAAAAACAGCAATGATCCGGCAAAAAGCACAATACGCCCGCGTGTCATGGCCTGCGCACTCGCAATGTCCCGTCGACCGCAAGCGTGGCATCAGCGTTGGTCCGCATTGTCATGCGCTCGACGAAAATGCCCTGCTGCGCCAAGCTGCGCAACCAAGTGAACATGGCCGGACTTTTCGCTGCGGGGATCGTAAACCCGACTCGATCGTCGCCCTGTGGATCGAGTGTCGACAGCGTGAAGCCCGCTGTGCCGGCCGACTGACTGACCGCCAGAACAAGCGTTCCCGTCAGCGCTGGTGGCGCGCCTTTTTTGGCATTGCGAATAACATCAACCGCTGCGGTAATCTGGCCCGACTCGATCGTGACGCGGTCGAGCCGGTCGCGCGCCGCAACAGTTGCAGACGCGAGAGGACGGATGATGCCGAGAACCAGAACCATGATAGCAAGGAGAGCAAACATGACGACGAGCATTTGCCGTTCGCGGGGGGACCGGTCGGCCCAGAATTGCCGGAGCCCTGCCGTCATTTCACCGACACCGTGTAATCGCGAATCTGTTGACCTTGATCAACCATAATCGGTCCCGATGCCGGCGGAAGGCCTGCGTCTTTCAACTTTGTTTCGAACAGATTTTGGTCCGTCGGTGTCGGTGCGCGCGCCGTGATGCGAAGCGTGCCCCCGCCGTCGAAAATCAGCGATGTCAATTCGATATTGGGTGTGGCGTTTGCAGCCGATGCAACAGCCGCGGCAAGTGGCAACATACCGCCACCGGGGCCGCGCACTGCGGCCAGTTGCTCCTGAACCTGTATAAGAGGATTGTTCACGGTGGTGCCGGGGGGCAGGACGGCCCGCGCGGCAACGATATTATTGGCTTCGATCCGGTCAGCCGCGAGCGTCAGTCGCACAAGTTGGACGATGTAAAACAGCAGCAATGCGATGAGGATGCCAAGCAGCAGCCAGCCGATCCGCCGCAAACGCTCCCAATCGATGCCCCAGACCCGACGCTTGGCGAAGAGACCCTGGCGCAAGTCGACTTCGGGGTTCGCAACCGCGTGGACAAGGCCCGCTTCGAGCGCTTGCTGGTCGAGAGCCGTCACGATCCCGCCCGTCAGCAGCGGTGTTAAAGTCGGATCGTCGGCAAAAGCGCTGTCGCGTCCGCGCAGGATGACAGCGCCGCCCAGATTGCCTTTTACAAATCCTTCAGCCGGCCGCGACAACAGCATCGGCGCGGCAACGACTGAGTCGGGATCATGGCCATGCACGGCCAGATCGCCGAGGAATTCCGACATTCTCGAGCGGTCTATCGCGACGACGGGACGATCCGCGATGTCGCTCAGCCGACCGACAGCGAGGTGAAGTCTCTCGGCTGGCGTCGCGGACTGATCGACCATCATCAGGCGGGCAGCGGCATAGGCCTGCGGTTCTGAAAGATCACCGAATTCGGCATGTCGAATCGTCACGTCTTCGGCAGGCACGACAGCGACGACATGATCGTTGGTCTCATGCACGCCAAATCCCTCACCCCGCGCGACAATTTCCCCCTCGACAATACGCAGCCAGCGCGCAACGTCACCGGGCATCAGCACCAGCGTTCCGGTCATGATGGCTCGCCATAGCTGCGGCGCACCAGCTTTGCCGGGCGGAGCGCGGCGTCGATCAGCGCGTGTTGTTCGAATTCGGCACCCGCCAGTTCGATCATGACTTTGAGATTGAACCAGCGTGTTTTCAGCTGCGTCTGCGCCGCAGCGCCAACCGGTGTTCCCGCCAGCGCTGGCTGTTCCCAAAAGCGCGTGACACTTTCATACCCCAGCTGCGGGCGATCGTCGATCACGCGCCGTGCCCGCGCGACATCGATCCCCGGCGCCAGCATCGCCAGCAAGACCGCCTGACCCGGCGCAATCGTGTTTACGTTGATCGGGGACAAATCGGTGACCGGCAATGCGCAAATGAATGGACGTAAAGCGGCATAGACAGGCCCGCGCACCCCGGCAACTGCGCGCAATTCGCTGGGATCGATCATTAGCACATTGGCCGTGCGATACGGCGTCGTCATGCCGGCATAGGCCGCGTCCTCGGCACCGCCGGGTTGCGGAACGCCATCAGTGTCGATCCAATCCGCGGTTGCCATCGCTATGCCGCGCGCTTCGTTGCTCGCCACCTGAAGCAGCACCATCAGCCGTTCGAACTGCGCAACGCCTTCTAGGCGGACGGCATAGCCCCCCTGCCCGTCTTCGAGCACGACCGAATTCAAATTGAAGCAATTGCCACCGTCGTTCAGCTCGGCAGTAGCAATGCCTTTGTCGATCGGAAACTCGGTGGGTTGCCCGGCCCAATTGCCTTGCAGCGTGGTTTTCGAGGCATCGCGCTGAAGCAGATCACCGATCCGGAACAAGGCAATCGTTTCGGCCGCCATGCCATAACTGCGCGCCTGATCGATCGCAGCGCTGTTCACCGCCAGCTTGGTCGAGATTTTCAGCTTTTCGAGACTGGCTGCACATAACACAGCCATGACGGCAACGAGTAACAAAACCGAAAGAAGCGCTGCGCCTTCCTGAGATTTCGGTGTCTTCATTTTACAGTCGCGCCGACAAGAAACGCCATCGTCAGCGGCGGCCCGTCCTTGCGCGTCAAAGTCAATTCAACGGCCTTGGGCACCATCCTCGGGTCATTATTATCCCACGTGACATTCCAGACACCACGGTCGCGATAACGCAGGCTTACCGATTCAACGCCGGTTGCCAGGACCATGGGTTCGCCCGCTGTCGCTCCGTCGGTCATTGCATAAGTCCGCCGCTCGAGCCGCTCGCCTGCCAGCGCAATCTCGACCCGCTGGATTGATGCGCGTGAGGCATCGTCGGGATTGGTCCAACCGCCACGGACGTAACGCAGCATCGGCGCGGCCCCGACGCCGTTGGTGCCCGAAAACGCGCGCTGGTTCGCGCCCACGACATCGCGCGTGATCCGTGGTATGGCCTGGGCAAGATCGCTTGCAAGAAGCGACGCCATGCGTTGATCGTTGGCAACCGAGTCGAGCCGGTCGCCAGCGGCTGCCTGCGCACGGACGCTGAACGTCAGCAGCGAAACACCGGCCCCTGCGAGCATCCCAAATATCAGCAGCGCGACCATCATTTCGATCAGCGTGAAGCCGTTTTCGGCGGAACGCATCGAACGCGTGAAGCCGTCTTCGGCGGGCTTCATTCGACTGTCCTTGCGAGTGACAAGGCGCCGCTCGGTCGGCCTGCATCGTCGAACACCGACAGATCGACGCGCACGATTCGCGCATCATCGGTCTGCTTCGTCAGCCGCGTCCAGCGCCATGTCCGCCCGGCATTGACGACCGAACCGTTGGTCTCGCCGACAGCAGGCGCGCGCAGGTCAGTCATGACGTCGACAGCGAGATTGCGCACGACGATCTGACCGACGGCGCGATCGGTGAGCATAGCCGTCGATGATAATGTTGCGCCTTCCAAGCGCAGCAGCGCCAATGCCGCGAGGCTGAAAATCGCCAGGGCAACGAGTGTTTCGATAAGTGTAAAGCCGTGTTCGGCGCAGGGCAGCGAGGACGTGAAACCGCGCTCACGATCCCACACGGATCGCTCCATTGATCGAAACGGTAACCGTCGCCCGCGCATTATCGCGCATCAAGGTGACCGTCGTTGGCGACGACGGCGCTCCAGTGGCATCGAATGCAATTGCCTGACGACCATCGGCTCCGATATCGACACTGGTGCCGGGTTGCCAGCTGGCTGCCCTGAACGGCTTTTCGGTCAGGCCCTGCCACTGGCCACGCCGCCGCCGCTCGACGCTGTAACCACCGGTGGTCAAGAGTACCCGGACGTCACGGCTTTGGACGATCGCATCGTCGCGGGCGGCCAAGGTCCGCGCCGCAAAGCGTTCGGCTTCGTCGATCACGCGGCCGCGCGGATCGGGAATCGCAAACACGACAGCCGCAGACGCCAGCGCAATGATCGTCACGACGACCATCAGTTCGATCAGCGTGAAGCCGTGTTCGGCGGAACGCCTCGAAAACGTGAAGCCGTGTTCGGCCGAACGCCTCGAAAGCGTGAAGCCGTGTTCGGCGTTACTGCCAGTTGCCGATATCGGCATTTTCGCCTGTCCCTCCCGGCGCACCATCCGCCCCGAGTGTGTAGATGTCGAACGTCCCCTTTTGCCCCGGCGATGCATAAAGATAGGGGCGACCCCACGGATCATTCGGCAATTTCTTGATGTAACCACCGGCCTGATAGCGCGACTTGTCGGGCATCGAGGCTGGTGGGCTAACAAGTGCCTGAAGCCCGTCGGCGGTCGAAGGATAAGTAAGATTGCCGAGCCGATAAAGCTCCATTGCCTGATCGAGTGTCGCAATATCGGCGCGCGCTTTCTGATCGGCGGCCTTGCCCAAATTGGGCAGCACTGTGAGCGCCACAAGCGTGGCCAGCAAGCCGATGATCACGATGACGACCATGAGTTCGACGAGAGTGAAGCCCTCTTCCTGAAGTCTTTTTTTACGCATTACGCACCAGCCAGAGTTTCCAGTTGAAGGATCGGGAGCAGGATCGACAGCACGATTGCCGCGACCACAACACCCATAATGACAATGATAGCAGGTTCGAGAAGCGAAAGCGCGGTTGCTGTGAACCCGTCGAATTCGCGTTCGAGATAATCGGCGGCCCGTTCGAGCATCGCATCGAGCTGACCGGAGGATTCGCCCGACGCCGTCAGATAGACAAGCAGCGGCGGAAATATCCCTGCGCGGCGCAACGCGGCCGACAAGCTGCCGCCGCCACGCACGGCTTCGATGATGTCGTCCGACGCCGCACGCAGACGGCGGTTATGGATCGTCTGCCCGGTGAGGATCAGGCCTTCCAGCAGCGGCAATCGGCTGGCTACCATTGTCGACAATGTTCGCGCCATCCGCGCCGCATGAAGGTCGCGCGCCAGTCGTCCGATCAGCGGAAAGCGCAGCCACCAGCTGTCGAAGCGCAAGCGGATCGCTTCGTCCTGCAAAGCGCGCCACGCAATGAACGCGATCAAGGCCGTTGCAATCAACATCGCCCACCAATAGCTGGCGAGAAAGCCCGATATTGCCATCACGATCCGCGTCAACAGCGGCAGCGTTTGGCCGACGCTATCGAATTGCTCGACGACTTTGGGGACGACCCAGATCATCAAAGCCATCACGACGAAGCTCGCAACCAGCGCAAGCACGATCGGATAGGCGAGCGCAGTCGTCACTTTCGAACGGATGGCGGCCTGCCGTTCCTGCAAATCGGCAAGGCGTTCGAGAATCTCGGGCAGTGTGCCCGCACTTTCCCCGGCTGCAACCATCGCGCGATAGAGCGGCGGAAAGCTCTTGGCTTCGCGCGCCATGCTGTCCGACAAGCGACGCCCTTCGAGAACGCCGGCATGAACGCGTTCGAGCACTGCTTTAACCTTGGCGTCTTCGCTTTGCTGGCCGATCGTGCGCAAAGCTTCTTCGAGCGGAGTCACGAGCGCAAGCGTTGCCAGTTGCCGCGTGAACAGCGTCAGGGCTTTGCCGCTGAGCCGCCGCCGCGTCAGTGCCGCAAACGAGACAAGCGATGGTGCCTGCGGTGCGCCAGGGGCCGCTTTCTCCAAACTGACGACGTAAAACTTTTTCGCGCCGAGGCGGCTGCGCGCATCTTCCAATGTTTCGGCGGCGACCTGCCCGCGTCGCTCGCGCCCCGCTGTATCGACGACAAGATAGTCGAAGTCAGCCATCGTCCGATCCCCGCCGCGATATGCGCACTGCCTCTTCGGGCGTCGTCAGTCCTTCGATCACAAGTTGTCGCGCCGCTGCGCCGAGATTGGGTTCGCGGGCATAAGCATGGCGGGCAATCGCGACTTCATCGCCGCCTTCATTGATCAACCGCCGGATCGTGTCGTCGATCCGGATCGCTTCGAACACGCCGATACGGCCCTTGAACCCCGATCCACCGCATGCCTCGCAGCCGCCGGGTTCATAGATGATCGTGCCAGTTTCCACGCCGAGCAACGCGGCGACCGATGGCGACGCCGCTTCGGGCTTACGACAAATTTGGCATAGCCGCCGCACCAGACGCTGCGCCACGATCGCGCGCAGCGTCGACGCCAGCAGGAACGGCTCGATCTTCATGTCGCGCATCCGCGTAATCGCGCCGACTGCGTCATTGGTGTGGACTGTCGAGAGCACAAGATGCCCCGTCAGCGAGGCCTGCACCGCAATCTCGGCAGTCTCGCGGTCGCGGATTTCGCCGACCATCACGACATCGGGATCCTGCCGCAGTATGGCGCGCAGACCCGCCGCAAATGTCAGGCCGACTTTGGGATTGACTTGTGTCTGGCCAATGCCGTCAACGGCATATTCGACCGGGTCTTCGACCGTCAGGATATTCTGCGATCCATCGTTCAGCAGCCGCAGACCCGCATAGAGCGTCGTCGTCTTGCCCGAGCCCGTCGGGCCCGTTACCAAGATGATACCGTTCGGTTCGTTAAATGCCTCGCGCAGCAGCGCATTCAATTCGGCGGCCATGCCCAGACCGTCCATGTCGATCCCGGCATTTTCCTTGTCGAGAATACGCAGTACGACGCGTTCGCCCACCCGGCTCGGCAAAGTGGACACGCGCACATCGAGCAGTTTGCCCGCCAGCGTAAGCGAAATGCGACCGTCCTGCGGCACGCGACGCTCGGCAATGTCGAGCCGCGCCATGACCTTGATCCGGCTGACGATCACGGGCGCGACATGCGGCGGCATCCTGAGCGTTTCACGCAATAGCCCGTCGATCCGCATCCGCACGACAAGGCCGCTTTCGTAAGGTTCGATATGAATGTCCGAGACACCCTGGCGGACGGCTTCGGCAATGATCCCGTTGATCAGCCGGATCGCAGGCGCATCGTCGGCCGTGTCGAGCAAGTCCTCCGCACTCGGTATGCCGGTCGCCAGCATATCGAGATCATCCGCGCCGAGCGCCATGGCTGCGGCCGCGCCGTCCATCTTGTAACTGTCTGACAGCAACCGGTCGAATTCGGTCGCATCGGCCGACGTCACATCGAAAGACTGCGCAAGGAAGCGACGCACTTCGATGAGGATCGTCGGATCGCTCCCTTCGCGCAGCGCGACCGTGGGTCGCCCATCCTCGCCTTGCTGCACCACGACGCCGAACTTGCGTGCAAATCCATAAGGCAGGTTGGTGGTCAGTGCCTCAGTTGGGGTCACTGGCCCGGCGCCTGCTGGGGGGAAGATCGACAGGTCGGATGATCGACCGCGACCGTGTTTCGGGAACGAATTTCGGTGTTGCGCCCGGCGTCGTGACCAGCGCCCCTGGCACAACAGTGGCCGGCATGGCCTCGGGCACGACGGGCTCCGACGGCCCAATCAGCGGTTCGATGCCCATATAATCGCGCAGCAGCTCATCGATCGTCGGCTCGCGATCGGGTCGTTCATTCAATTGCTGATTGCGGATATAGCCATAGCGTTGTTCGGCGAGCCGGCGCGCATCTTCGGCGGTGCGCATGATCGTGGGGCGGATAAACACCATGAGATTTGTTTTGCCGCGCGTCCGGCTGCGCGATTTGAACAATTCACCCAGCACCGGAATGTCGCCGAGCAGCGGTATCTTTTCCAGCGTCCGCCGTTCGTTGTCGTCGAGCAAACCACCGATTGCCATGATCTGCCCGTCGTCAACGGTCATCGTCGTCTGAATTTCGCGCTTGTTGAGGATCAGGTCGGCCGAATTGTTCGTGACCGCACCGGCAATCGAGCTGACTTCCTGGCGCAGGAACAGCTTGATCGATCCGCCTTCACCGATCTGCGGCTTGACCTCGAGCTGGATACCGACATTCTGGCGCGTCACCGTGCGGAAGGCATTATCGAAATTGCCGCCGAGACGCTCGCCTGTCGTCACCGGCACTTCCTGCCCGACAAGCAATTTCGCTTCCTGATTGTCGAGCGTCACGACCGACGGCGTCGACAGCAGGTTCGACTGATTGTCCTGACTGACCGCGTTCAGGATCGCGCCGAGATAGGCATTGCCGCCGAGCCCGATGACGCCACCCAATGTTCCGCCCGTCGCTGCGTTTACTGCCGACAGCGCCCCCTGCAGCAGTGTGCTGCCGTTCGAATTGCCACTGGTCGTGGTCGTTGTCGTGCCGTTTACCGTTGTCGTCGTCGTCGTCCCGCCGCTCAGCTGGTTCTGGAGTATGCCCCCTGCGATCGGCACGATGGGCGGCGTCACATTCTGATATGTCGTAAAGCCCCCGCCGTTCGGCCCGCCCGCCACGAGTTGAAGCCCGAGCTTGCGCGCGGCATTGTCCGAAATCTCGACGATGATCGCTTCGACGAGCACTTGTTCACGCCGCGTATCGAGCTGGCGGATAACTTCGCCGAGCGTACGCTGAACATCGGCAGGCGCGGAAATGATGATCGCGTTGATACCTTCGTAACGTGCGATGACCGTTTTGCCGTTGCCGCTGCTCGCCGCCGACGACGTGGTTGCAACGGGCACTGGTGCTGTCGGCGACTGCGCTGTCGACGGCGCATTCCCCACGATCTGCGATGTCACGCTCGACACACTTTGCCCCGTCAGTTGCTGCAACACGGGGAGCAGCTTTTCGGCATCGGCATGTTGCAGAAACACGACACGGATTTCGGAGCCCGCAGCCGCGCGCCGGTCAAGATCGGCAATGATCTGCGCAAAGCGGCCCACGGTCGGCGCATCACCGCGCAGCGCAATGCTGTTCGACGAATCGATCGCCACGACTGCGACCGAGGACGCACCGCCTGCTCCTGCGAGTGCACCGAGCGACGATGCGATTTCACGCGCACCTGCATTTCTGAGCGGGATCACCCGCGTCAGCACATTATCATTGTCGATGCGGCGAACGAGTTCGCGAATGCGGCGAATATTGTCGGCGAAATCAGCGACAACGATGCTGTTGCCCGATTTGTTCGCTGTGACCGAACCTTCGCGGCTGATCAGCGGGCGGATTGTTTCGACAGCACTGGTCGCATCGATCGAGCGCAAGCGGATGACATCCGTCACGAAAGAATTGCGCGCTGCCCCTGCGCTGCCGACGCGTCCCGGTTGCGTCGATGCCGTATCGAGCGGCTGGATACGATAGGCACCGCGCGACGTCGGTACGGCTACGAGGCCATTTGCGCGCAGGGTCGAGAGGAAAACCTCGAAATATTCGGACCGTGACAATGCCCGCTCGGTCACGACCGACACTTTGCCCTGAACGCGCGCATCGATAATGAAGGTTCGCCCCGTAACGCGTGACGCATCCTGAATGAAAGCGCGAATATCGGCATCGCGCAGGTTCAGCACTTGCTGGGCGGGCGCTGCTGCGGCCGCAAACAGCGCGAAAGCCAGAGCGATACGTTTCATGGCTTGGCCCTCGTCGACAACGTTATCGTACGCCCGCTACGTTCGATCGAGAGCATGGCCACACCCGTCGCGGGTGTTGCGGCAATGGCATTGGTGACATCTTCTGCCGTTCGTATGCCTTGCCCGTTGACTGCTGTCAGAATGTCACCTTCCTGCAAACCTGCAGCGCGAAACGCTGCGCCCGACCCTTTAGGGGAAATAATGAAGCCGGTCACCTGCCCGTTCGCCGTGCGTGGTTCGAACGAAATCTCGTTCGCGAGTGCCGATGCTCCACCAGCACCGTTCGCAGATGGTACTGAAGTGCCCGGCGCCGCAACCGATGCTGCGACCGACTGGTCGAGAAACACTTGTTCGTCCACGCCGCCACGATCGATCGTGACGCCTTCGAAGGTCACTGCTTTCAGCTTCACGCCTGGCATAATCTCATCACCGACAGCAAAGCTCGACTGTAACCCGTCTGGCGTGGCGATGATTGCCGACCCGCGCCCCATGGCCAGATCGACGCGGACACCGAACAACTTGATGGCAAGGCTGGTGACGACTGCCGGACCGGCAACCGCACCGTTGCGGAAAAAGGGATCGAACGTCGTCAGCAATGTTTCATCAGCGATCACGCGCGTTGCTCCGCCCGCTTTCCAGTTTCCCACCGGACCAAACGGCGTGATCATGATCCACCCCAAACGAGCGACAATACCGGCCAACAGCACGATCATGAGCGCTTCAACGATTTGATACGGCAGCTTCGGAGGCACCCGACGCCAGAATTGCGCGAAGCGGGGATCAACGATCAAAATTCATACCTTTGCGAATCCCGTCGCTGGAACATGGTTAACGCCATCTATGACGGATCACGCGCTGGCGCGAGACCGAAAATGATTGCGACAAGATGCAGCAGCGAACCCGGTTCGGCAAATCAGAGCTTGAGCGAGGCCGAAAGCGAAACAGTCGTTCCCACGTTATACCGGTTGATATCGACGCGGTTCCCATTCGAAAATGTCTGAAACTCTTGATAGCGCGTGCCAGTCAGATTGCGGGCTTCAAACTTCAGCTCGACTTCCGAGCCGAGGAGTTGGACTCCCTGTCGCGCCACGAAATCGAGCCGGATGCCCGGACGTTCGACGACATCGGGGAGAAACGCGCTCCCACCCAAGTTCGATGCGCCGCGCGCCGTCACGCGATCGCTCGCATAACTGAACAGCAAGGTTGCCTGTGACGTGCGTTCCGTATCCTCGATCCCGACCTGGACATTGACGAGATGGTCCGACTGACCCCCGAGCGGCGCGCCATCACGGAACAGGTCCTTGGCGGCCCGAAGTGCGACAGTGCCGACCCGCGCGCTGATATCGGGGACCAGCGTGTCATCGGCTTTGATCTTCGATTGTGTGTACGTGTAGTTGCCGACGAACACCAATCGCCGCGTCTCGAAAAACGGACTGCCGATAAAGCTCAGCGGGAAATACTTCTGCAGCTCGATTTCGGCACCGTAGAGCACGGCCGACGGCACATAGGAAAACCCGGTGTTGATCCGCGAATCCTGCGTCGGGAACGCAGATACTTGTTCGATCGGATTATCAATCTTTTTATAAAAGGCTGCTGCCGTCAGCCGCTGGTCGCGCGCGAAATACCATTCATAGCGAGCCTCGAAATTGAGGAGCTTTGAATCGACAAGCGCGGGATTGCCGAAAAACAAACGGTCACTGTCGAAATCCTGATAGAATTGTGGTGCCAGTTCGCGAAATTGCGGCCGCGCAATCGTCTTTGACCCGTGGAGGCGGAACTGCATGTCGGGGGCAAAGCTCCACGTCACAGTAGCCGCTGGCAGAAAATAATCATTATTCAGGCTGCTGCCACCTGTAGATGCTGTCGTAACTCGCTGCTTAGCCGTTTCGTACCGCACGCCGAGCGTCCCGCGAAGGCCCTCGATCGGCTCAGCTTCGACTTGGGCATAGCCCGCATGAATGAGCAGTGACGCATCGTAGGTCGCGGCGCCCGCATCGCCAGAAACATTGTCGAGCGAGATGCATAACCCGTTAGGACAACCGCCGAGCGCGCCGTCGATCGCGCTTAACACTGTCGGTGAAAGCAACAGATCGGGCCGCAAAATCCGGTATTGCAGCGGGAGAGCGCCTTCGGGTCCAGTTCCGTTGGGATTGTAGCGATAGCGGAAAGTGAAGCGCGACGAATTACGCGACGTTTCATTGTAAAAATAACCACCGGAAAACTGCAAAAAGAAATCTGTGGGCAGCTTGTAAGAAAGGTCGGCCTGGCCGCTATATTGGTTTTCGTCGAGTTCGCTGAA
>JANODH010000272.1:0-3497 GCA_031412595.1 Sphingomonas sp.
TCGAAGATTTACATATAGTGACTTTACAGCATTCCGTAGGTCCAACATTTTCGAATTGGTCTTTTCGGTCGCTTGACTGCAGCTAAGCGGATCAGTAATCGCACAATTCATCGACCCAGTTGTGTCAAGCACAAGCATTACGTCGGTGTTGACATAATATTCTTCGGCCTTGCACGTCACTTTGATTTCTTGGGTGTTATAACCAAAGACTTGCATGAGCATATTTGGCATAACGGCTGTGGCGGTCATGCCTACTTGCTTGTTGGTGTCCAGATCAATTGTGATTTTGTTCGGTGCCGCGGTTGTCGCATCTGGATCGTATACCAACGGCTGGGTTGCCATCGTGCCGTCGGGAAAGTTGAAGCGAAAGAAATTTAACGCAGTCTGTTTGTCGGTTGTTGATAACGTGGCGCCTGCCATCGCCTTCCGACCCGCAAGCGCACCTGCGTCACAGGCTTGCTGCATGCGTGTTTTGACGAGATAGGCACGGCTCATATCCATGCCCGACCCAATGAATGCGATCATCGGAAATATTGCAGCGCCGACCATCATCAGCGTATTTCCGCGCTGGTCTTTGCGCAGGCGAGTCAGAAACCCGGCCGTATCGACCGCTTCTTGCGTATTGCAGAAAATGCCCACTGCCAAACCCCCGGGAGCCGTTAGAATGCAGCGTAGTGCACCAAATTAGGCTAACGACGGTTGAAATGACGCGGTTAACGGGGTGTTTGCTATAAAATGACTGTACCGGGTCTTGGCTGAAGTTACAGATCTTGCGCTTGCGTATGCGCCACGGCGCTTGCGAAACAGTCTGGCCGCGCTGTGGGCGCTTGACGATGCCCTTGAGCGCGTTGTTACAACAACGACCCAGCCCCTCATCGGGCAAATGCGACTAGCGTGGTGGCATGAACAGCTTTTGGGGCTCGACGACGGACCGATTGTTGCCGAGCCCGTGCTGACCGCGTTGGCGCCGCTGGTGCGCGAGCAAAACATCACGGGTGCGGACCTCGCGGCGATGATCGATGGCTGGGACGTTCTCCTCGAGCCATTACCCTACAGCAAGGACCAGTTGCGCGTGCATGCCTCATTACGCGGCGATCGATTGTTCGACTTGTCAGCACAGCTGCTGGGATCGCAAGTTCCGGGGGGAATGGGCGCTGGCTGGGCGCTGGTGGATTTTGCGATGCGCTGTTCAGACCAAACCACGCGTGAACGTGCGATAGAATTATTTGAATTAGTGCCGATAAAGGGACCAAAACCGCTTCGGATACTCGCGCAGCTGGCAAGAAGCAGAGCCCAACAACTAAACGACCAAATCATGATGCCTATTTCTCGGTGGGCATTGTTGCGCGCTGTCTTGTCGTGAATTGACGCGCTGCTATCCTAATTCGGGCTTTCTGCAGGGGGATTCGGCAATGTGGCGTTTTTTAGCAGGCGTGGGGTCGGCAGTGCTGCTGATGACTGCAGGGTTGCTTGTATGGCAAGCTCAAGCGAACAAACCGTCGCTTATCAGTGCCGCACCGGCTGCGGTGTCTGAAATGCCTTTAGGTTACGCCGATCTTGCCCCGCCGCCTGAAGCAAGCGAACGCACGCGCGAGGAAAAGCGCTTTGCGCGCTATGACAAGGACAAAAATGGCGCTGTCGGTCGGGCCGAGTACCTTGCATCGCGCCAGAAGGGCTTTGCGAAGCTCGACGTGAACGGCGACGGTCGCATCTCGTTCGACGAATATGCGGTCAAATCGGTCGCCAAGTTTGCGGCCGCTGACAAAGACCGGAGCAGCGCTTTGACCGCAGCAGAATTTGCGACGACACGCGTTATTCGTAAGCCCAAAACAAAGCCGAATTGCCCGCCTAGTTTACGCTCTCCAGCGCCGGCAGACGATACTGAGGAAGGGTAGGGCACCACCCGGCAAATGCTTCGCGCGCACGTGCAGTGTAAAGTCGCTTCCGGTCTGCTTTTTTGGATTTGCCATCGAGTGCGAGCGGCGGAAACAAGCCGAAATTGACGTTCATCGGCTGATAAGTGCTGGCTTCGGCCCCGCCCGTGATGTGCGCGAGCAGCGCTCCGAGAGCCGTGGTCGGCGGTGGCGGCAGCAGGTTTTCATTGGCAGCAAAGCGCCCCGCCAGCATGCCGATCGCCGCACTTTCGAGATAGCCTTCGCACCCCGTAATCTGCCCGGCAAAGCGAACTTGCGGCGACGCTTTGAGCCGCAACGTTTCGTCGAGCAGCACGGGCGATTTAATGAAGGTATTGCGGTGGAGCCCGCCCAGCCTTGCAAATTCGGCAGTCCCTAAGCCCGGGATCATGCGGAATATGCGGACTTGTTCGGCATGCTTCAGCTTGGTTTGAAAGCCCACGATGTTCCACAAAGTGCCCAGCGCATTGTCCTGTCGCAATTGCACCACGGCCCAGGGCCAATGCCCGGTTTTGGGATTGTCGAGGCCAACCGGCTTCATCGGGCCGAAGCGCAGCGTATCGAGACCACGCTCGGCCATGACTTCGATCGGCATGCAGCCATCGAAATAAGGTGTGTTCGCTTCCCATTCCTTGAACGCCGACTTCTCACCGTCGATCAGCGCGGCATGAAAAGCAAGATATTCTGCCTTCGTCATCGGGCAGTTGATGTAATCCGCGCCGCCCTTGTCCCAGCGCGCTGCGCGCCAGCAGATGTCCATGTCGATGCTTTCGTGGTGCACGATCGGTGCCAGCGCATCGAAAAAAGCAAGTGCATCTTCACCTGTTTGCGCGCCGATTGCGGCAGCAAGCGCGGGCGCTGTCAGTGGCCCTGTTGCAATGATGACCGGCCCATCGGGCAGCGCATCGACGCGTTCGCGGACCAGCGTGATATTGGCATGCGATGCGATTGCCTGCGTCACGCCTTCCGAAAAGCCGTCGCGGTCGACAGCAAGTGCCGAGCCAGCCGGGACGCGATGTGCATCGGCTTCGCGCATGATCAGCGACCCAAGGGCGCGCATCTCCTGATGGAGCAGACCCACAGCATTCGCATCGGCATCGTCCGATCGGAAACTGTTCGAACAGACAAGTTCGGCCAGTCCATCGGTCCGATGTGCTGCCGTTCGATCGCCGCCACCGCGCATTTCGGACAGGCGAACGCAGTAACCTGCTTCGGCAAGTTGCCAGGCTGCTTCGGATCCGGCCAGACCACCGCCGATAATGTGAATGTCGTGCGTCATTGATGCGTGCTTTAGAAACTTACTTTGAAGGTGGCGCCACCGCCGTCAATTACTTCGACAGTACCAGGCAGGCTTTGGGCTAATGCTTGTATAAGATTCATGCCAAGGCTTTCTTCACCTGCGGTTTCGATGCTGAAGTTCGAGCCGACCCCCACGCCCTTGTCACTGACTTCGAGCAAACGATGAGCGCCATTGCCAGTCAACCGGACTTCGACAATGCCGCCCGGTGCACTGTAAGCGTGCTTTGCCGCGTTGGTGATCAACTCGGTAACCAACAGTGCGAACGATGCTGCGTTATCGGGGGC
>JANODH010000273.1:0-4506 GCA_031412595.1 Sphingomonas sp.
AACCGACAATTCCTCTTCGACAAGGCCCAGCAGGATGGGATCGAGGATGTGATAATCGGGCAAGCTGTCCGAATCCTTCTGATCGGGCCGCAGTTCGGCGCTCGGTGGCTTGGTGATAATGCTTTCGGGCATGACGGGGCCATCGGGGCCGAGGCCAAGGCGCGGCTTGTTGGCATTGCGCCATTTCGCGAGCGCGAACACGGTCAGCTTGTACGCATCCTTGATCGGGTTGTATCCGCCCGCCATGTCGCCATAAATGGTCGAATAGCCGACCGCCATTTCGGACTTGTTGCCCGTCGTGATCAGCATTGGCCCGAATTTGTTGCTGAGCGCCATCAGCGTGACCCCGCGAATGCGCGACTGGATGTTTTCTTCAGTCAAATCATAGTCTTGATCGGAGAATGACCCTGACAGCATGACGTCAAACGCCTCCACCGCCGGTGAGATGGGGATCGTATCGAGGCGGCATCCGATCATCCGTGCGCATTCGGTGGCATCGTCGAGGCTGGCCTGCGAGGTAAAGCGGCTGGGCAACATGACACACCAGACGCGGTCCGGTCCTAGCGCGTCGGCGGCGAGTGCGGCACAGATCGCACTGTCGATCCCGCCCGATAGCCCGAGGATAACGCCGGGAAAACGGTTCGCATTCACATAATCGCGCAGGCCGATCATCATTGCATGCCAGGTATCGGCAGGGAATGGCGACAGCGCGCAGAGTTCGCCCGGCGCACAGACCCAGCCGTTCTCACCGCGCGTCCAGTCGGTAATGCGCATTGCATCTTCCCAATCGGGGAACTGATGCGCGAGCGTCCCATCACCGTTCATGATGAACGATGCACCGTCGAAGACGAGCTCGTCCTGTCCGCCGGTGCGATTCAGGAACACCATAGGCAGGCCATTTTCGCGAATGCGCGCACCGAACACTTGTGCGGCGCGGAAATCATCCTTGTCGATTTCGAACGGGCTGCCGTGTGGCGCGATGAGGATTTCGGCACCCTGTGCTTTCAGATGCGCGCACACGGTTGGAAACCAGCTGTCCTCGCAAATCGGGATGCCGATTTTAACGCCCTTGAATTCGACAGGCTCAGCAAGCGGCCCTGCGGTAAAGTGCCGCTTTTCGTCGAACGTGCCGTAATTCGGCAGTTCATGCTTGTGCCGGACAGCCGTCACGCTACCGCCTTCGAGCAGCACGACCGAATTATACAAGACGTCGCCTTCGCGGATCAGCGTGCCGACAATCATTGCCGGACCACCATCGCTGGTTGCGCGCGCCAGCCGGTGCAATTCGACCGCCGCTTGCGCCGAGAGCGCAGGCTTTTCGATCATGTCTTCGGCCGGATAGCCGATCAGTTGCATCTCGGGAAAGACGATCAGGTCGACATTACTGGCATCGCGGCGCTTGCTCAGCATGGCATCGGCATTGGCGCGCAAGTCGCCGACGCGCTGGGGCATTTGCGAAAACGCGATCTTCAGGTGGTCAGTCATTAGGCTTCCCTAGCGCGACACGCGGGACTAGGGAACGGTCAAGACGCGCGCATGAAGGGGCATCACCCGCAATGAAATTACTGACGGGCAATTCGAACTTGCCGCTGGCGCAGGCGGTTGCCGACTATCTCGAGATACCCCTCACCAAAGCAAGCGTCCGGCGCTTTGCCGATGAGGAAGTTTTCGTTGAAATCCATGAAAATGTTCGCGGCGAGGATGTTTTCGTCCTGCAATCGACCGGATTTCCGGCCAACGACAATCTGATGGAATTGCTGATCTGCATCGATGCATTGAAGCGCGCATCGGCCAAGCGCATTACGGCCGTCATCCCCTATTTCGGCTATGCCCGGCAGGATCGCAAGCCCGGGCCGCGTACCCCGATCTCGGCAAAGCTGGTGGCGAACATGATCACCGTGGCAGGCGCGCATCGCGTGCTGTCGATTGATCTGCATGCGGGACAGATTCAGGGGTTTTTCGATATTCCGACCGACAATCTGTTCGGTGCGCCGGTCATGTCGGCCGATATTCAGGCGCGTTTTCCAAGCGACATCATTACGGTCGTGTCGCCTGACGTCGGCGGGGTCGTGCGTGCGCGGGCACTGGCCAAGCGGCTGAACAATGCGCCTCTTGCGATCGTCGACAAACGGCGCGAAAAAGCCGGTGAAAGTGAAGTCATGAACATCATCGGCGACGTCGAAGGGCGTTTCTGTGTCCTGATCGACGACATCGTCGATTCAGCGGGGACGCTGTGCAATGCCGCCGCAGCGCTTAACGAAGCGGGCGCGGCAGGCGTCGTTGCCTATGTGACGCACGGTGTGCTTTCGGGTGGTGCAGTCGCGCGGGTGGAAGGATCCGAGCTTACCGAACTGGTCATTACCGATTCGATCCAACTGCCCGAGGGGATGGGCGAAACGAAGAAAATCCGGCCGCTAACCATCGCGCCGCTGCTCGGCGAAGCGATCAAGCGCATTGCCGACGAAAGCAGCGTTTCGTCGCTGTTCGACTGATGACCAACGCCGCACGCTTGATCGAGCTGAATCACGTCATCGAAGACGGCATGGTTACTTATAAGGGACTGCCCGCGCCGATCATCTGCGATTACTTGTCACGCGAAGAAGCGCGCAAGACATATGCGCCCGGCACCGAATTCCAGATCGGGCGGATCGACATGGTTTCGAACACCGGCACCTATCTTGATACCCCGTTCCACCGTTATGCCGACGGCGATGATCTGGCTGCAATGCCGCTTGAACGGGTGACAGCCTTAGCAGGGTGCGTTGTCCGCGCGACGGCGAGTGTTGTCGTCGACATCGACAGCTTTGCTGGCATCGACGTTCGCGGCAAAGCCGTGCTCGTTCATACCGGATGGGACCTGCACTGGCGGACCGATGCTTATTTCGAGGGGCACCCTTATTTGACCGCCAGTGCTGCAGAACTGTTGCGCGATGCGGGGGCCGCACTTGTCGGGATCGATTCGCACAATATCGACGACACCGGCGGAAATACCCGGCCAGTGCACAGCATCCTGCTCGGCGCAGGCATTCCGATCGTTGAGCATATGACGGGCCTCGATCAGTTGCCCGACGATGGTTTCCAGTTCTACGCTGCGCCGCCGCGCGTAACAGGAATGGGAACATTTCCTGTTCGTGCGCACGCGATATTGGACCGATAAATGGCGATTCGCGCGAGTGACCTTGCCCTTGCCGAAACGCTTGCCGATGCCGCTGCCGTTGCTATCCGACCGCTTTTCCGCAGCAGCTTCACACTCGAAGACAAAACCGATGCCTCGCCGGTCACCGAAGCCGATCGTGCTGCCGAAGCCGCAATGCGCCGGATCATCGAAGCCGAATGCCCGCGGGACGGCATCATCGGCGAGGAATATGGCGAGAAACCGGGCACGACCGGTCGCATCTGGGTGCTCGATCCGATTGATGGTACGACGAGCTTTATCGCCGGTCGGCCGATTTTCGGCACGTTGATCAGCCTGATGGTCGACGGATGGCCGGTCTTGGGCGTGATCGACCAGCCGATCGCAAAGGAACGGTGGATTGGGGTGACGGGCAAGCCAACGACCTTCAACGGTGCGCCGGCACAAACGCGCTGCTGCCCCGCCCTCGATCAGGCGCTGCTCGCGACGACATCGCCGCATTTGTTCGGCGACGACGAAGCTCTGTCCTTCCTCGCGCTGGCGAGCAAAGTCGCGCGAAGGCGGCTGATTTATGGCGGCGATTGCTATAATTACGGACTGGTGGCGTCAGGCCATGTCGACATCGTTGTCGAAGCCGGACTGAAACTCCATGATTTTGCCGCTCTGATCCCGATCGTCGAAGGGGCTGGCGGTACGATGTGCGACTGGTCGGGGGACCCGCTCAATGCCGAGAGTTCAGGCAATATCATTGCGCTCGGCGATCCGGCGCGTCTCGAAGATGTCCTTGCTGCACTTGTCATGGCGAGCGGACTGTCACCAGTATCGCCACAGCAGTAGACCGAAAACGATCCAGAGCAGTATGACGATTGCTGCGCCGAGCTGGCCGAGGCGTGACACGGGCTTCAGGATTGCCTTCGCACGAAATTCGGCCATCAGTGGCGCGGGCACGAGCCGGATGACCAAGGCCAGGCCAAGCGGTACAAGAATCAGATCGTCGACATAACCAAGCACGGGAACAAAGTCGGGAATGAGATCGATTGGCGACAGCGCATAAGCAACGACCAATACCGCAACGAGACGGGCAGGTGCGGGTGTTCGCGGATCGCGCACGGCAATAATGACCGCCGCAACTTCGCGTTTAAGTGCCGCGGCCCACGCCTTCAAACGCTGTATCATAAGGCGCACCATTGCAAATCGGGACCGCGTTCGCTAGGCGCACTCACTTCAAAGCACGACCCGCTACGAATCGCCTGGCTGAAAGGGCTGCCAAGGCGACTTCAGGGACGTCATTCGAAAGGACGAAAATGCCCAAACTGAAGACCAAGAGCGGTGTGAAGAAGCGCTTCACGCTCACCGCTACGGGTAAGCTTAAG
>JANODH010000274.1:0-2412 GCA_031412595.1 Sphingomonas sp.
TCGGCGAGTGCCCGCATCCATTCCATGCGATAAGCGATATGATCGAATCCAGTGTCAACGAGGCCGGCACAGTCTCCGACCACAGACACATTGGCTTCACCGGCGGGGACATAGCCACCGCGCTCTGCATCGAGAACGCGCGGCCCGTGCATTGCATCGACGAGTTCGATTGCCGGAACCAGCCCGATCGCCATGCAGATGCAATCGCAGCAGACGTCCGTGCCATCCGAGAGCGTCGCGGCCTCGACACCATTAATTCCGCCTTTTGCGGCCGCGATCGTCAGGCCGCAGCGAATGGCAATGCCGGCAGCGGTGACTTGATCAATCAGCGCAGCGTCGCCTTGCGGTGCGCTCCGCACTTCGATCAGGCCAGCGACTTCGATCCCGCGTTGATGCGCGAGCAGCGCTATTTCCAGCGCAAGATCATGTGACCCGAGGATGAGCACGCGATGTCCGGCAAAAGCATCGTATCGCGTCAGCAGCATTTGCAACGCAGCCGCACCCATCACGCCGGGTTGAGTCCAGCCCGGAAAAGCCATTGCAAGATCGCGCGCGCCTGTTGCGAGCACGAGCCGGTCGAACCCGACAAGCCACGATCGTTCACCATCGGCCAGCCCGACGACTTGTTCGGGCAAACTCGCGACACCAGGACCATTGCGATAAGCGCCCCACGCCGACGTGCCGAGCAAAACTTCGACGCCCGCACTCATGGCAGTTTCAAGCGCAGGCATCGACATGAAAACTGCTTCGAGCATGCGATTGCTATTCTGCGTCGCGGCTGTCATCCGCCCGCCGAAATAGAGCGGCACATCATTACCCATCAGCGCGCCGGATACCGGATTCTCATCGACCAGCAGCACTGATCCGCCGCTCGCTGCCGCTTTGATCGCGGCGGCAATGCCACTGGGGCCAGCGCCGATCACGACGACATTATAGTGGCTTTCTGCTTTGCTCCGCGTGCCATTGATGGCGCAGAGATCGGTGCCGTTAAAATTCAGGTCCATCACACTGCCTCTAACGCTTGCGCCAAATCGGCAATCAGATCGTCGACATGTTCCAACCCGACCGAAAGCCGTATCGTCCCGTCGGTAATCCCGCCCGCCAGCCGCTGTTCACGCGCAACGGCATAATGCGTCGTACTTGCCGAGTGGCAAATCAGTGTTTCCGAGCCGCCGAGGCTGACGGCCATTTTCATCAGACGAAGCTTGTCGAGCAGGCGAAACGCTTCGGCTTCGCCACCATGCAGATGAAAGGAAAAGGTCGAGCCCGCTGCGTTGCACTGACGATCGTAAACAGCGCGCTGCGGTGTCCCATCGGCGAGAAAGCCAAGATAGGTGACGCCTGCGACTTTGGGATGGTCACGCAGATACTCGGCGACACTGCGTGCATTGCTCATCGCGCGCTCCGAACGGACATGGACGGACTCAAGCGAGCGCATGACCAGCCAGGAGGTATAGGGATCGAGGTGATTGCCCCACGTCGTCCGCTGCGTGCGCAACAGATCGATCAGGTCGCGGCGACCGCTGACACCACCGGCCAGCAAATCGCTGTGCCCGCCGCAATATTTCGTGAGCGATGTCATGCAAAGATCGACGCCATGTTCGATCGGGCGCTGCGCAAATGGTCCGAGCAAGGTATTATCGACGACGACATGGGGGCGGCGCCCCTGCATCGCGCTCACTTCGTCGGCAATGCGCACCATGAGCGACAGATCGACAAGTGCGGCTGTGGGGTTGGCCGGAGTCTCGGCGATCATCAGCGCGAGCGGACCCATTGCCATTGCCGCCTTTGCGGCCGATCGCACATCATCTGCATCAGCGCCGTCGAGATAGGCCGCTGCGTGCGATCCGAACTGCGGCATGATGCTGTTGTACAGCATGTCGACGCCGCCATAAATCGGGCGTCCGTGGATTACGCTGTCGCCAGGGCGGACGAATGCAAGCGCAATCGAGGAATGCGCTGCCATGCCGCTGCTATAGGCAACTGCGGCTTCGGCACCGTCGATTGCGGCCAATCTTGCTTCGAGAAAATCGAGACCGGGATGGCCAAGTCGCGAATAGATATGATGACGCGCGCCGACCGCAGGGCCCGAGCCGTCGAAAAATGCTTCGTGAACGTCCTTGGCCGCTTGTGCTGAAGGGTAAACGAATGTCGACGTCATGAAAACCGGCGGCTTGACAGCGCCCAAGCCCATCGCGGGATCATAGCCGTGGCTGACGGTCAGGGTCTCGGGGCGCATGCCCGTTGGTGGGTTAATAGACATGAGCATCGAGATAGGCGCGGCCCTTGTCACAATACCAGTCCACGAAGCGCTGCACGAGCATTTCGGCATCCTGCGAATAGGGCCCCGGTATATAGCCCGGACTGTTTACCCCGCGCTGATTATTCTCGGCCAGCGCCTTGTCTTGCAAA
>JANODH010000275.1:0-5507 GCA_031412595.1 Sphingomonas sp.
GGCCATGATGTGGCGCAAGTCAATCTGCTGATCGCGGCTGTCGAAATAGGTCATTTCGCTCGTCCGGACGTTTGACGCGCCAACAGTGAGCCGGATCGGACCGTTGTTGATCTGTTCGAAATCGACAAGCTCTGCGAGCGTTTCAGCAAGCGGCGCAACCGAATAATAGCCAGCGCTTTCAGCACCGAGGGGTGCATGCGAGCTGACGAACGCTGCAGGGTTGGGGCGGAAGAACGATGGTACACCGGTCGTCACCGCCATCATATTGCGCGCCGCGGCCGCAAACCAATTGGGCAGCGGCATTCCCATGAAGCGATCGTTCTCGACGCGCTTCCAGAACTCGCGGAGCCGATCGAGACCGCCACTCGCAGGACCGCCGGCGATGAGCGCTGCGTTGATCGCGCCGATCGATGTACCAACCACCCAGTCGGGGGCAATGCCAGCCTCGGCGAGCGCCTGATATACGCCGACCTGATAGGCCCCCAGCGCACCACCGCCTTGCAGGACCAGAACGATCTGGCCGTAACTCGAAATCTCATCATGAAGCGTTTTCATTGCATTCTCTCCTGTTTGATGGGCCGAACGGCGGGGATTTCGCCGGTAATCAGGCGCGCGTGGCGCGCAAATGTCAGATAGTTCCACAAAAGGTTCCATCCGACGGCAAGACGGTTGCGGTAACCGACGAGGAAATAGACGTGCGCAACCGACCACAACACCCAGGCGGTAAAGCCGGTGACGTGGACGCGACCGAAATCAATAACGGCGCGCTTGCGACCGATCGTGGCGAGATTGCCGTAGTGGCGATATCGAAATGGTTTGAAAGGCACGCTGTGCAGCGTCGCCACGATTTGTTGCGCAACATGCTTGCCCTGCTGCTTGGCCACGGGCGCAATGCCGGGCAGGGTTTGTCCGTTAGCATCCTTGCACGCGGCGGTATCGCCGATCACGAAAACGTTCGGGCACCCCGGCACCGAGAGATCAGAAGCAATGATCGCGCGTCCGGCGCCGTCGCTCGGGAGCCCCAGCCATTCGGCAGCAGGCGACGCGCAAACCCCTGCTGCCCATATCGCGGTGAAAGTCGGGATTGCCATGCCGCCGATTTCCACATGGTCACGGGCGACATGGGTTACGCTGCCGTTGAGGCGCACTTCGACGCCAAGATGCTCGATAGCGCGCTTCGCCGCAGTGGAGAGATCTTCGGGGAACCCGGCAAGCAGGCGGGGACCGCCGTCGACCAGTACGACGCGCGAGCACTGCGGCGTGATGCTGCGGAAGTCGCGCGTCGTCGAACGATGGGCGAGTTCGGCGATGGCACCCGCCAATTCGACTCCCGTAGGCCCACCCCCGATGATGACGAAAGTGAGTAACGCCTTGCGCTGCTCGGAGTCCGTCTCGGTCTCGGCGCGCTCGAGCGCCAGCAGCACTTTGCAGCGCACCGCCGTCGCATCGTCGATGGTCTTGATACCGGGTGCATGTTCAGCCCAGGCGTCGTTGCCGAAATAGTTGTGACGCGCACCCGTGGCCACGATCAGCCAGTGATAGGGGACTGTCCGCCCACTCTCGAGCTGGACCTCGCCACCGATCTTGTCCACGCCAGTGACGCGTTCGAGCAGCACGCGCACATTGGGCATGTCGCTGACGATCGAGCGGATCGGACCGGCGATGTCGGCGGGCGAAAGCGCGGCGGTTGCAACCTGATAAAGCAACGGCTGGAATACATGGTGGTTCCGCTGGTCGATCAGCGTGACATCGACGTCCGCCCGCGACAGTTCGCGCGCTGCCGCCAGGCCACCGAAGCCGGCACCGACGATAACGACATGCGGGCGCGAGCTCGTCACTGTGCTGTCCAGCCGCCATCAACAGGAAGCGCAGCACCAGTGATCGATGCGCCACCGGGACCGCAGAGAAACACGGCCAGCGCACCGAGTTCCTCAACCGTCGCAAAGCGCTTGGTCGGCTGCGCGGCGAGCAGCACATCGCGAATAACCGCATCGCGATCGATCCCGCGTGCAGCGGCAGTGTCCGAAATCTGATTTTCGACCAACGGCGTCCAGACGTACCCTGGGCAGATGGCATTGCACGTGACGCCAAATTGCGCGCCTTCGAGTGCCACGGTCTTTGTGAGGCCGAGCACGCCATGCTTTGCGTCAACATAAGCACTTTTGAACGGCGAGGCGACCAGTGCGTGCGCCGACGCCACATTGATGATGCGCCCGTATCCCGCCGCTTTCATCGGCGCAAAAGCGGTACGAATCGTGTGGAACGCCGCCGACAGATTGAGGGCGATGATCGCGTTCCATTTGTCGACCGGGAAATCCTCGATCGGGCAAACATGCTGGATACCGGCATTGTTGACGAGGATATCGACGCGACCGAGCGTGGCGATGCTGTTCTCGACGAGGCCCGCTGCACCCGAAGGATCGATCAGGTTTGCACCGTCGTATATGACACGCCCGCCGTGCGCCATGAGTGCCTCGCACGTCGCGTCGATGGCATCGACATCGCCCAGCCCGTTGACGACCAGATCCGCTCCAGCCGCGGCAAGTGCATGCGCAATACCAAGCCCGATCCCACTGGTTGATCCGGTCACAACGGCGACGCGTCCGCTCAGTGGCTTAAAGGCAGGGTCAGTCCGGGCAGCAGGCATTTCCACGATTGGCATCCTTATTGAGAAGCGATGCCCCTGAAATGCCGCATATGTTGATGGGGTTGAAATGCCGTTTGGGCATGAACTCCATGCGGAGAACCAATTGGGCAGGCGCGGCGGTCAGGCTTAGTTTTGGAAGTGCGTCAGGGAGCCGGTTTGTCCGGTTTTCCGGCTTCCTCAACAGTCGAAAGAAGAACCATGATCAATCCAACGCTTCGCCTTGCTGCATTTGCACTGCTGGCAACCACCACATTTACGACCACGGCGCTTGCTGGCACATGCCCCGCCGGACAAAGTGCAGCCAACGAATTGGCCAACGCACCGTCGATGCCCAAGGGCGTGACCGACACCGTTATCGGCTCGATCGATCTTGGTTCGGAAATCGCCGTCGCCGATCGCCAACTGCGGACGCGCCGTCTGGTTGTCCAGCCCGGCGGGATCGTGCCGATGCACAGCCATGTCGATCGCCCCGCACTGATCTACACTGTCAGCGGCCAGATCACCGAATATCGCAGCGATTGCGTCGTGCCGATCCTTCACAAAGCCGGTGAAATCTCGCGCGAGGCTGATGGCATCTCGCACTATTGGATCAATCGCGGAAAAACTGCCGCCGTCCTGCTTTCGTCGGACGTCCATCACGGCAAGTAATCCGGTCTGACCCCTAGACCGGCAAGCCCGGCACGCCGCCGATCCTCCGTGATCGTGCGACGTGCCATTCTCATCCAGAACGAAGGAGACTGAAAATGAAGACCATGACTGCTATTACGACTGCCGCCATCTTGGCTTCGTTGAGCGCTGCCGCCGTGGCTCAAAGTGGCCACGTCAAAGCGCAGACGACCAAAGAAAAATGCTATGGTGTTTCGCTCGCGGGCAAGAATGACTGCGCAGCAGGCGCTGGCACGAGTTGCGCGGGCACCTCGCGCGCCGATTATCAGGCCAATGCGTGGAAATATGTGGCAAAAGGCACCTGCGTTGCCATCAAGACGCCCAAGGGCAACGGGTCGCTGACCCCGCGCAAGGCCTGACGCCATGCACCCGACCGTCGGCATTGGCCTGAAGGCCGATCACTTCGAGGACGCAATCGCGTCGCCGACGGCGGGGCTATGGTTCGAAGTGCACCCTGAGAATTTCATGGTTGCCGGCGGTCCGCGTCTTGCCATGCTCGAAGCGGCCCGAAGCGCGCGTCCGTTGTCGCTACACGGCGTCGGCATGTCGCTTGCCGGTGCCGCCGACCCCGACGGCAACCACCTTGCCGCGCTGAAGCGCCTTGTTGACCGCTTCGAGCCGTTTATGGTGTCCGAACATCTGGCCTGGTCGCGCATTGGTGACCGCTGCTTTCCCGATCTGCTTCCCTTTCCCCGCACCGGCGAAGCACTGGTCCGGCTTGTGCGCAACATCGACATCACCCAGTCGGCGCTCGGGCGCGCGATCCTCGTCGAAAACCCGACGCATTACATGCCGCTCGAGGGCCACTGCTGGAGTGAAACCGATTTCCTGAGCGAAATCGCGCGCCGCTCGGGTTGCGGCTTGCTGCTCGACATCAACAACGTCGCGGTCAGTGCGCACAATCTCGGCTTCGATGCTGACACCTACCTCACTGAATTTCCATCGGCATCGGTCAGTGAAATCCATCTTGCGGGCTACACGCCGGATGGCGCGACCGACCTGCTGATCGACGGGCACAATGCGCCGGTGGCCGATGATGTCTGGGCGCTGTACGCCGCTTTCATCGAACGAAACGGCCCGTGCCTGACGCTGATCGAGCGCGACGCAGCGCTGCCCCCCTTTGCCGAACTGCTCGACGAGCAAAACCGCGCAGCCGCGCTGATGCAGGCAGCCCGAAACGAGGCGGCATATGCCTGATCTCGCAACCTTCCAAAGCGATTTCGCGCAAGCCCTGGCGGATGATCAAACCTGCACCGGCGCGCGCGCTGTCTATCGGAATACCGCACTCTACGGTGCCGTTGAGGCGTTGCGCGCGAACTATCCGGTGGCAGATGCCATCGTCGGACGGTCCATGTTTGATGCGGTTGCAGCCGAATATGCCGAAGTGGCGCCGCCGCGCTCACCCGTGCTTGCAAGCTACGGTGCGGGTTTCGCAGACTGGATCGAGCATCAACCATGGGCAGGCGACGCCCCCTACCTATCCGATGTTGCCCGCTTCGAACGACTGCACATCGAAGCGCTGTTCGCCGAAGATTCAGATCCGTTGACCGGCGATGCGATCGCGGCTGTCGCACCCGGCGAGTGGGACGAAATCTCGCTGCGCCTTCATCCCGCGACGCGCTTCGGTTGGGCAACGACGCCCGCAATGCAAATCTGGCACGCACACCAGTACGCGACGCCATTCGATCTCGAACTAGACTGGCGTCCCGAAGGGGCCCTGTTCGTACGTCCGCACGGACAAGTCATTGCACATGTCATCGAACCAGAGGCGCATCGATTCCTGTTCGGCATCCGGTTAGGTGAGACTGTCGGCGCTGCCGCAATCGCCACGGCCACGCTTTATCCTAACGCCGACATCGGCGGCCTTTTCGCGTTTTTGATTGCCCAAGGCGCCTTTGCCGCGCCCTTACCTCAAGGAATTTCCAGATGACCTTGCTTCGTTCACTGACAGACCGTTACGTCAAGCTTGGCGAAACGCTGTTGCCGTTATCGCTGCTCCTGCTCGTACAACGCATCGGCATCGCCTCGGTCTTCTTCCTTTCGGGTCGCACCAAAGTCGAAGGTTGGTTCACGCTCAGCGACAGCACATTCGAGCTGTTCAGTACGGAATACGCCCTGCCGTTCATCCCGTCCGATATCGCCGCCTATGCCGCCACGGTTTCCGAACATGCCTTTCCGATCCTGCTCGTGCTCG
>JANODH010000276.1:0-4491 GCA_031412595.1 Sphingomonas sp.
CAGGCGTTGGTGAACGCACGCGCGAAGGCAATGATCTTTATCATGAATTCCTCGACGCGGGCGTCATCGCCAAGGATGCCGATGGCAACCCGACGCCCGAAGGATCGAAGGTCGCGCTGGTCTTTGGTCAGATGAACGAACCGCCCGGCGCGCGTGCTCGCGTGGCGCTCTCAGGTCTTACGATCGCGGAATATTTCCGCGATACCGAAGGCCAGGACGTGCTGTTCTTCGTCGACAACATCTTCCGCTTCACGCAGGCCGGTTCGGAAGTGTCGGCGCTCTTGGGCCGTATTCCCTCGGCGGTGGGCTATCAGCCGACGCTCTCGACCGACATGGGCGCGCTGCAGGAACGCATCACTTCGACGAACAAGGGATCGATTACCTCGGTGCAGGCGATTTACGTGCCCGCCGACGATTTGACCGATCCGGCCCCTGCGACGTCATTTGCCCACTTGGACGCAACGACGACGCTCAACCGCGCGATTTCGGAATTGGGCATCTATCCGGCTGTCGATCCGCTCGATTCGACCAGCCGCGTTTTGACTCCTGCCGTCGTTGGCCAGGAGCATTATGATACGGCCCGTAAGGTTCAGGAAACATTGCAGAAATACAAATCGCTGCAGGACATCATTGCCATCCTCGGTATGGATGAGCTTAGTGAGGACGACCGCCTGACTGTCAGCCGCGCGCGCAAGATCCAGAAGTTTCTGAGCCAGCCGTTCCATGTCGCCGAAGTCTTCACCGGTATCAGCGGCAAGTTCGTTCAGGTTGAAGATACCGTGAAGTCGTTCAAGGCCGTCGTCGATGGCGAGTACGACCATCTGCCCGAAGCCGCGTTCTACATGGTCGGCGGCATCGAGGAAGCTGTTGCGAAGGCACAGAAACTGGCCGAGGACGCCTAAGTGGCCGACATCCACTTCGAACTCGTCACGCCCGAACGCGCCGTCCTCAGCACCGATGCGCACATGGTCGTCGTGCCCGGGAGCGAAGGCGACATGGGTATCCTTGCGGGCCACGCACCGGTTATGACGACGATACGTGACGGCGAAATCCGGATTTATTCGAACCCGACCACGGTCGTTCAGCGGATCACGGTCGCCGGCGGATTCGCCGAAGTGAACGAGGCCGGGCTGACCGTGCTTGCAGAGCAAGCAACGATCGTCGCCTAACCGTTGCGGAAAGATGAAGCAGCGCCAGTAGCTTCACAAAAAACTGTAGGGATCGACGTCGACCGCGACGCGGACGCCGCGTGGCCAATCGAGCCCGCCTAACCATTCGCGGATAATGTCCTGCACGGCGAGCGATCGGCGCGCGTGCACAAGGAGACGCTGGCGATGGCGACCGCGCAACATTGCGAGCGGGGCCGGGGCGGGGCCATAAGTATCCAAGCCGTCGAGCGTTGGTGCAGCGCGCGCGATCGATTTTGCGGTCGCTTCGGCATCGCGGAGATTTTCGGATGAGACGATAATCGCGGCCATCCTTCCGAAGGGTGGCGCATTGGCTTCGCGGCGGCTTTCGGTTTCGGCTGCATAGAATGCGTCGGCGTCGCCTGAAACGAGCGCGCGGATGACCGGCGCGTTCGGGTCGTGCGTCTGCACGAAGACGCGACCGGGCTTGGTCCCGCGCCCCGCACGCCCGCTGACCTGCGAGATTTGCTGGAAACTGCGCTCGGCCGCACGCAGGTCACCACCCTGAAGCCCGAGATCGGCATCGATGACGCCGACCAGCGTGAGGTTTGGAAAATGGTAGCCCTTGGTGACCAATTGCGTGCCGATCACGATATCGATGGCGCCTGCTTCCATGCGCCCGACGAATTCGGCAGCTTTGGCGGGCGACCAAAGCGTGTCGGACGTCACGATCACACGCCGCGCCGCGGGAAACAGCAGCGCAACTTCGTCGGCGATCCGTTCGACACCGGGGCCGACAGCGACGAGCGAATCGACTTCCTTGCATTCGGGGCAAGCGCGTGGCGGTGGCATCACGTGCCCGCAGTGGTGGCACTGCAGCCGCCCGATCAGGCGATGCTCGACCATCCAGGCGGTGCAATTCGGACACTGAAACCGGTGGCCGCATGTCCTGCACAGCGTCAGTGGTGCATAGCCACGCCGATTGAGAAACAGCAGCACTTGTTCACCGCGCGCAAGCACGTCGTCGATGGCGCGAACGAGTGTGGGCGCGATCCAGCGGCCCCTTTCGGGTGCATCGGCAAGCAGATCGATTGCAGCGATTTCAGGCATTTCGGCCGCACCGTAACGCCCGGGCAGCTTCAGTTCCTTATAATGCCCGAGCGTGACTTGCGCTTGGGTTTCGATGGCGGGCGTCGCGGTCGCCAGCACGACCGGACAGCCTTCGAACCGTGCGCGCATCACGGCAACGTCGCGCGCATGATAATGTACGCCGTCTTCCTGTTTGAAGCTCGTCTCATGCGCTTCATCGACGACGATCAGGCCGAGGTCAGCATAGGGTAAAAACAGGGCTGACCGCGCGCCAACGGTTACCATCGCCTCGCCGTTACATATCGCGCGCCACGCGCGGCGTCGCTGTGATTGACGCAGGCCCGAATGCCAGGCGACCGGCGCATGGCCAAAGCGCGCTTCGAAGCGGCGAAGGAACGGCTCGGTGAGAGCAATTTCGGGCAGGAGGACGAGCGTCTGTTTGCCCGCGCGCAAAGCGGTTGCAATGGCTTCGAAATAGACTTCGGTCTTGCCGGAACCAGTAACACCGTCGAGCAAAGTTGGGGCAAAGGCGTTTGCTGCAACGTCGGCCATCAAGGCTGTTGCTGCAGCTTGTTGGGCGGCGGATAGCGCAGGCGGTGCGAAGTCCGGGTCGGGCACGGGGTAGGGCGCATCGACTGCGACTACGACCTCCTTGATCGCGCCGGCCTTGATGAGTCCGCGAATTACCGCATCGGAAACATCGGCAATCAGCGCCAGTTCACGGACGAGCCCCTGTCGTTCGCCGATCCGTTCGAGTGCCTGCGCGCGCTGCGGCGTGATCCGCTCGGGCACCGTGCCCGTGGCGCGATACTCGACCACCACACGCTTGTCGTCGAGCGCCGATGCGCTCGACAAAGCCATGCGCAAAACGGCAGCAGGCGGCGCGAGGTAATAATCGGCCGTCCACTCGATCAATCGGCGCAGCGGCGCGCGGATCGGCGGCAGATCGTAGACCGAGGCGAGATTTCGCAATCGGCTATCGCCGACTTCGGCATCGGAAGGCATGCGCTCGGCTTCCCAGACGACACCGGCCAACTGTCGCGGCCCCAGCGGCGCGAGCACGATCGAACCGGGTGCGACGGCCATCCCCTGCGGCACACGATAATCGAGCGGGCCGAGCGCTGAATTCAGCAAAAGAACGCGCGCGCGAGACATCGGCTTGCCTTACCGGCTTTCACGCCGATAGCCATTGCCGGTTCATGTTCGGCCCGTAAATGAGCCGCCATGCGATATCTGAAGCCAGCTTTATTTCTGCTCACGACTGCGTTTGCGTCTCCAACGTTCGCGCAGGCAATCGAAGAAGAGCCCGAAATCGTCGTAACGGGCCAGCCGCTTCGCGGCGCTGTTGTCGGCGATATCGAACCGGAATTGCAGCTCAGTCCTGCCGATATCCGCGCGCGCGGAGTTAGCAGCGTCAGCGAACTGATTGCCGATCTCGGGCCGCAATTGCGCAGCGGGCAGGGGAACGGCCCGCCAGTCGTCCTGCTCGAGGGCAAGCGTATTTCGGGATTTCGCGAAGTCGCCAGCCTTCCGGCCGAAGCCATCGCGCGAGTCGATATCCTGCCCGAGGAAGTGGCCCTTAAATATGGCTATCCTTCGGGTCAGAAAGTCGTGAACATCGTCCTGCGCCAGCGCTTCCGCGCTTTCACCGTCGAAGCGAGCGATCGCTTCGCAACGGCGGGTGGCGGGAATGAAGTCGAGGGTAAATTCGACTATCTGCGCATCCAGCGCGATGGCCGCTTTACCGTCAGCGTCGAGCGCGAAACTGTCGGCCGCATCCTCGAAAGTCAGCGCGGTATCGATGATGCAAGCGGTTCGGGCCAGTTTCGAACGCTAGTGCCGGCCAGCCAGCAGTTTACGCTCGGCAGCACGCTCAGCCGGACGTTCGACGACGTAACGGCGACGATCAACGGCGAACTGAAGACTGAAGACAGCCAGGCAACGTTCGGGCTCCCGGGCGCGGGCTTGTTGCCGCCGGGGCGAACGAACGGCAGCCAGTCAGCCAGCGCCGGTGCGACGCTCAACGGCAATGTCGGACAAGGCTGGCGCTGGACGTTCACTGGCAATTTCGATCATGCGGAGTCGACGTCGCTTATCGATCGCGGGACAAGCTCGAGTGGCTTGGTCATTGCCGATCAAGCACGTAGCGTTTCCGACATCGGCGCGCTCGATTTCGTGGTCAACGGATCGCCATTCAAGCTGCCTGCGGGCGATGTTTCGACAACACTCAAAATCGGCGCATCGTTCAGCGGGTTCAGCGCGACTTCCGCTTCAG
>JANODH010000277.1:0-3777 GCA_031412595.1 Sphingomonas sp.
ATCAAGACGCCGAAACTCACTGGCTCGATCAACCTTATGGGCGGGCGCATCGATGATCTGGTCCTGACAAATTATCGCCAGACGATCGACCAGAATTCGCCGCCGATCCGGCTGCTGTCCCCAGGGGGCAGCGTGGATGCTTATTACGCCGGCTTCGGCTGGTCTGGGGATGGCCTAGCCGTCCCCGGCCCCGCAACCGTGTGGCAGGCCGATGGCACAGCCCTAACGCCGACGACGCCCGTCACGCTGCGCTGGTCGAATGCGAACGGCCAGACGTTTACGATCAAATTGTCGGTCGATGCCAATTACATGTTCACCGCCGAACAGACTATCAGCAATACGAGCGCAGCGCCGATCCTCGCGCGCACTTATGCCTATGTCAGCCGCGATGGTATTTCCAAGGACCCCGATACTTGGACCGCGCACGTCGGGCCGATCGGAGCCTTTAATGGCACGGTTGATTACGGGATCGATCATGACGATCTCGATGCAGCAGGCGAAAACGGGACGCGCTTCCAGTCGAAGGGCGGCTGGATCGGCTTTGGCGACCATTTCTGGCTGGCCGCACTCGTTCCGCCGCAGGATGCAAGCGTCGACACCGGCTTTCGCGCGGCCGGAAAAACCTATCAGGCCGATTATGCGCTTGCCCCTGCGACGATTGCGCCGGGCCAGCAGAAGACCGTGCAATCACGTTTCTTCGCCGGTGCCAAGGAAATGAATTCGCTCGACAATTATGAAGACAAGCTCGGTATCACGCATTTCGGCAAAGCCATCGATTGGGGCTGGTTCGAGATCATCGAAAAGCCGATCTTCAAATATCTCAACTGGCTTTTCGAACTTACGAAAAACTTCGGCGTTGCGATCATCCTACTGACTGTCACCGTTCGTCTCGTTATGTTCCCCATTGCGCAAAAGCAGTTCGCCTCGATGGCCGCAATGCGCGTTGTGCAGCCAAAGATGAAAGAGATTCAAGAACGCTACAAAGACGACAAGCCGCGCCAGCAGCAGGAAGTCATGGCGCTATACAAATCTGAAAAGATCAATCCGTTGGCCGGCTGCGCCCCGATCCTCTTACAAATTCCGATCTTCTATGCGCTGTATAAAGTGCTGCTACTCGCGATCGAAATGCGGCATCAGCCGTTCGTCGGCTGGATCAAGGATCTGTCCGCGCCCGATCCGTTTTTCTTCGGCCTTTTTCCCGACCTCGGCCTGCCGGCGTTTCTCGCCATCGGTATCCTGCCGATCATCGTTGGCTTCACGCAATATATTCAGTTCAAACTGAACCCCGCGCCGATGGACCCGACGCAGGAAACTGTATTCAAGATCATGCCGTTCGCGCTGATTTTCGTCATGGCACCATTTGCGGCGGGCTTGCAGGTTTACTGGATGACCACCAACATCCTGACGATCTTGCAACAGAAGCTGCTTTATGCGCGCTATCCCGGCCTTGCCGCGCCGATTGCGAAATAAGTGGACGAGGACGTCACCGAAGCCGCGCGGAAACTCTTTTCAGGACCTATTTCCTTCCTGAAATCCGCGCCGACGCTCGAATTTCTCCCCGATCCCGACTTCCCCGAAGTCGCCTTTGCGGGCCGGTCGAACGTCGGCAAATCGTCGCTGCTGAATGCGCTGACCAACCGCAATTCGCTTGCCCGCACATCGAACACGCCGGGGCGCACGCAGGAACTGAATTTTTTCGACGTCGGCGTTCCCCCTACCCTGCGGCTGGTCGACATGCCCGGCTATGGCTTTGCCGAAGCGCCCAAGGACATGGTCAAGCGCTGGCGTTTTTTAATCAACGACTATCTGCGCGGGCGGCAGGTATTGGGCCGTGCCTTCGTCCTCATCGACAGCCGCCACGGCATCAAGCCAGTCGACGACGATATCATGGACATGCTCGACAAAGCCGCTGTCAGCTATCATCTCGTCCTCACCAAAGCCGACAAGATCAAGGCGACCGAGCTCGATGCCGTGGCCCAGCGCACGACCGAGCAAGCCCGCAAGCGCCCTGCGGCTCACCCGACGATCTTTGTGACGTCGAGTGAAAAAATGATCGGCATTGCGGCGTTGCGCGCGGCGGTTTTAGACGCGGTTCGCTGAATAGTCAGTGCCGTCTTTGCGGGTATATCGCCCGTCGGCGGTAAAGAGCATGTCGATATCCGAATAACCACCGCCGGTTCGAACGCCCCCGCCAATCGCCACAAACACACAATCGGTATCGCTGCGATTGACCAGATGATGGCCATTCGTTCTGCCCTTTGCCCAAGCCGCCATATCACCCGCTGTCATCACGGTTTCGCCGTCATCCTCGATCAACACGGCTTCGCCCGAGAGCATGATGACCATCTCATCCTCGCCATCGTGCCAGTGCCGGTGCGACGACCATGCACCGGGCTTTAGCACGACGTGGCTCGCACCAAAATCGGTCAGACCCGTCGGCGGCGCGAGCCTACGGTACCATCGTCCTCCAACCTCGGCATTAAACGGCGGCGGATAGCCGGTGGCATTGGTCTGCGGGATGGCATCGAGCGCGATTTTGGGCATAGGGGATTTATGACTGATGCTCTTGCTCTCGCCAAGTCCCTGATCGCCGCCCCCAGCATCACGCCCGCTACCGGCGCTGTATTTGATGTGCTGGCTACGGCTTTGATTGCCAACGGTTTCGAGGTCGAGCGATTCGTCGTTGGTGAAGCCCCGGACGGCCCGGTCGAAAATCTGCTCGCGACGCGCGGGCCCGCAACCGGCCCGCACTTCGCCTTTGCCGGGCATCTCGACGTCGTGCCGCCCGGCAGCGGTTGGGCAACCGATCCTTTCGAGCCTGTCGTTCAAGGTGACTTGCTGCACGGACGCGGAGCCGTTGACATGAAAAGCGCGATCGCTGCTTTTGTTGCGGCGGCCGCGCGCACCGACAAGAATGCAGGCCGGATAACACTGATCATCACCGGCGACGAAGAAGGGCCGGCGACTTACGGCACGGTCGCCCTGATCGAGCGAATGCGCGCGCGCAATCTTATCCCCGATGTCTGCTTGGTCGGCGAACCCACATCGACACAGCGGCTCGGCGACACGATCAAGATCGGGCGGCGCGGCTCGGTCAATCTCTGGATCGACGTTGCCGGCACGCAAGGGCATGTCGCCTATCCGCATCTTGCCGACAATCCGATCACGCCGCTGGTCCGCATTCTGTCCGCCATCGACGCTATTCACCTCGATGAAGGCACCGACTGGTTTCAGCCATCGAACATTGAAGTAACGACTGTCGATGTCGGCAATCCAGCGACGAATGTCATTCCCGCCAAGGCAAGCGCGCGCCTCAGCATCCGCTTCAACGATCTGCAAAATGGGCAAGCCTTGGTCGAGCGCATTCGTGCAATCGCACGCGCCGAAAGCCCGCGCGCCGTCGTTACCGCCAAAATTTCAGGGGAAGCATTCCTGACACTGCCGGGCCCGCTCAGCACGCTAATTGCCGATGCTGTAACCGACGTTACCGGTCTAACGCCCGATCTGTCGACGACTGGCGGCACGTCGGACGCGCGCTATCTGGTTCAGCTGTGCCCGGTGGCTGAATTCGGCCTTTGCAATGCAACGATGCACAAACTCGACGAAGCGGTTGCGCTTGCCGATATCGATGCGCTGACGGAAATTTACGGTGGCGTGCTCGCGCGCTTTTTCGCCAGCGCAAGTTAACGCGTCCGGCGCAATACGATGTAAAGCGCCCCTGCCCCGCCATGGCGCGGATGTGCGCCTCGCACGGCTGCGATTGCCCGCGAATGACGC
>JANODH010000278.1:0-2073 GCA_031412595.1 Sphingomonas sp.
GGTGACGGACCGACCTGCTGAAGTGAAGCGGCTCGTCGCCTATTTGAAAGGTGCGTTCGAAAAAGGGGGCATCCCCGATGTCATCGTCAAGGATCATGACGGAACGCAATCGATGATCGTCCGCTGGAAAGCCGCTGGATCGCCGCGCGCCAAGCCGATCCTGCTGCTCGGGCATCTCGACGTGGTCGAGGCATTGCCGACCGACTGGAGCGTCGACCCGTTCAAAGTCGTCGAAGCCGACGGCTATCTTTACGGACGCGGCGCGACCGACATGAAAAACGGCATTGCGGCGATCACCAATGCGCTGATCTGGCTGAAAGCCGAAGGGTTCAAGCCGAAGCGCGACATCATCGTTCTGTTCACAGGGGACGAGGAAACCGGCGGCGCGGGCGCGCGGCGCGCGGCAAACGAATGGCGCGACCTGATCGACGCCGAATATGCCCTGAATGCCGATGCGGGCGGCGGTGCCTTCGCCAAGGACGGCGCGGCTTTGGGGTTCGGACTGCAGACCGCGGAAAAACTCTATCAAAGCTATACGCTGACCGTGCGCAACAAAGGCGGGCACAGTTCGCGGCCGCGCGCCGACAACGCGATTTACGAGCTGTCGACCGTGTTGAAAAAGCTCGAGGCATATCGCTTTGCGCCACAACTCAACGAAACGACACGCGCCTATTTCACGGCGCGCGCAACGCAGGAAAAAGGTGCGCTTGGCGATGCCATGCGCGCCTGGATGAAAAACCCGGCTGACGGCGCCGCAGCCGACGCCATCGAAGCTGATCCGACCGAAGTCGGCGGCACGCGGACGCGCTGTGTGGCAACACGCCTTGAAGGGGGACACGCCGACAATGCTCTGCCGCAAATGGCACGTGCGACGGTCAATTGCCGCATATTTCCGGGCTTAACAGTGGCGGCGACGCAAGCCGAGCTGCAAGCGATCGCGGGCCCGGCTGTCGAAATCGGGCTTGGCCTTGCCGGCAATCCGTCGCCGCCGTCGCCGCTGCGCGCTGACGTCGTCAAGGCATTCACTGACTCGGTGCGCAAGCGCCATCCGGGCATGCTGATCATCCCGCAAATGTCGACCGGCGCAACCGATGGCGCATTGCTGCGCGCTGTCGGCATTCCGGTTTATGGCGTCGATGCCACATGGATCGTCAGCCCCGACGATGAGCGCGCGCACGGGCGCGACGAACGTGTCCCGCTCAAGTCGTTCAATGAAAATCTCGATCACTGGCACGACCTGATCACGACACTTGCCAAGTAAACGCTACTGCGAACCATGTGCAAAGATCGCGGTTGCAGCGGTGCCGGGTAAGGCATAAGGCGCGGCTAATTCCGTAACGCATCTGGGAAGGACGCAACGCCCCATGGCTCGCAAGAAAATCGCGCTGATCGGCGCAGGCAATATCGGGGGCACACTCGCGCACCTCGCGGCGCAGAAAGAACTGGGCGATATCGTCCTGTTCGATGTTGTCCCCGGCGTGCCGCAGGGCAAGGCATTGGACCTCAGCCAGTGCGGCCCGATCGAAGGGTTCGACGCAAAGATCACCGGCACGAACGACTATGCCGACATTGCGGGCGCGGACGTGATCATCGTCACGGCCGGCGTGCCGCGCAAAGCGGGGATGAGCCGCGACGATCTGCTCGGCATCAACCTGAAAGTGATGAAGGCGGTCGGCGAAGGCATCAAGGCCAATGCGCCGGGCGCATTCGTGATCTGCATCACCAACCCGCTCGACGCGATGGTCTGGGCACTGCGCGAGTTTTCGGGCCTGCCGCACCACATGGTCGTCGGCATGGCGGGCGTGCTCGACAGCGCGCGGTTTTCGCACTTTATCGCAGACGAGTTTGCGGTGTCGGTCCGCGACGTGAATACGTTCGTGCTCGGCGGACATGGGGACACGATGGTGCCGGTCGTGCGCTATTCGACAGTCAACGGCATTCCGGTGCCCGATCTGGTCAAGATGGGCCTTAGCACGCAGGACAATATCGACGCGATCGTCAAGCGCACGCGCGGCGGCGGCGGCGAGATTGTCGCGCTGCTCGGCAATGGCTCGGCTTTCTACGCGCCCGCCG
>JANODH010000279.1:0-2072 GCA_031412595.1 Sphingomonas sp.
GACCGACAAGGCAACCGTCGAGATGGAATCGCCGGTCTCAGGCGTGGTTGTGGAGATCGCAGGCGAAGTCGGCGACATGGTGCCGATCGGGTCGGCACTTGCGGTGATCGAGGTCGAGGGGGACGCTGAGGTCGAGGTCGAGGGGCACAGCGAGATTGTGCAAGACGTCGCCGATCAGCTGGGAATCGAAGAGCCAGTATCCATTCCGCCTCTCCGTTACCCCGGACTTGATCCGGGGTCCAGCTCGCCTTCTGCACCGGTCGAACAAGAAGCTGGACCCCGGCTCGAAGTCCGGGGTGATGCAAAGGTAGCCAAGCCAGTCCTCGCCTCCCCCGCCGTCCGCGCGCGCGCCGCAGACCTCGGTGTCGACCTTGCGCAGATCAAACCTTCGGAAGATGGCCGCCTGCGCCACGCCGATCTCGATGCCTATCTCCGCTACAGTGCGGGGCAGGGCTACGCCGCCCCCGCCGCCAAGAGATCCGACGAAGCGATCAAGGTCATCGGCATGCGCCGCCGCATTGCCGAAAACATGGCCGCATCGAAACGTGCCATCCCGCATTTCACGTATGTCGACGAAATCGACGTGACTGAACTCGAAGACATGCGCGGTGACTTGAACGCGAACCGCGGCGACCGGCCCAAACTCACGCTGCTTCCGCTGATGATCGTGGCGATCTGCAAGGCCGTGCCTGCTTTCCCGATGATCAATGCGCGCTATGACGACGAAGCGGGCATCGTCACGCGCTACGGTGCGGTCCATCTTGGTATGGCGACGCAGACCGATGCTGGGCTGATGGTCCCCGTCATCCACGATGCGAGCGCCATGAACGTCTGGCAACTGGCGCGCGAAATTACCCGCCTTGCCGATGCCGCGCGCACCGGCAAAGCCAAGTCCGACGAACTCTCCGGCAGCACACTCACAATTACTTCGCTCGGCCCGCTCGGCGGGATCGCGACGACGCCGGTTATCAACCGCCCCGAGGTCGCGATCATTGGCCCGAACAAAATCGTCGAGCGGCCGATATTCCGCGGCGACGACATCGTCCGCGCAAAGCTCATGAATCTCTCGATCAGCTGCGATCACCGCGTCGTCGACGGCCATGACGCCGCAAGCTTCGTGCAGGAATTGAAACGCTATCTTGAAACGCCGGTGCTTTTGTTTGCGGATTAACGCGAGCGCAACACCAGCACCGGCCATTCACCCGGCCCCTGCGAGACGAGCCGCATCCCCTGTCGTTTGTAGGCGCGCGCGACCCCCGCGGCCTGCGTATCGAGCAACCCCGCCAATATGAGCGTCCCCCCGTGCGCCACGCTCGCGGCAATCATCGCCGCCATATCGATCAGCGGTTGCGCAAGGATATTGGCGATTACCAGATCATAAGGCGCGCGGGCAACGAGATCGCGATGCGCGAGGCCATCGGCGACGACCAGCTGCAATCCACGCACCCCGTTCAACGCTGCATTTTCGCGCACGACATCGATCGACACCGGGTCGATATCCGACGCGCAGGCCCGCGCCACCGGCCACAAGCGCATCGCTGCAAATGCCAGCAATCCGGTCCCCGTGCCGACATCAATAATGTTGCGGTAAACCTTGCCCTGCCGCTTCAGCGCGTCGAGCGCGACGAGGCAGCCATAGGTCGTTGCATGCTGCCCTGTCCCGAACGCGAGGCCCGCCGGGATCACGAAATCGACCGTTCCAGCAACCGCAGGATGATCGGGTGTCCGCACATAAAAGCGCCCCGCCCGCAGCGGCTCGAGGCCGGCCTGGCTGATCGTAACCCAATCCTCGGGCGGCAAGGGCCTGGCGCGCGGGTCCTTCTCGCGTGCACTCGGCACCAGCCGCGCCACGTTGCGCAACACGTCGCGCGACGGCTTGCCTTCGAAATAGGCATCGAGTTGCCAGCGGTCGGGCTGCGCCGGATCGGGCTCGCAAACCGTTAGGACAACATTTTCGATCTCGGCATCCTGAACGGTTTCCGCCTCAGCCTTGGTGCAGGGCAGGGTGAGTTTCCAGGTCTCGGTCACTGCGCGCGTTCCTTGGCCAGCCGATCATCGAGCCGCTTGCGCAT
>JANODH010000280.1:0-4380 GCA_031412595.1 Sphingomonas sp.
CCTTCGGGCTGAGCAGGTTCCACTCTTCGCCCGCGCGCACGGCTTCCATGAACGCATCGGTCAGGAGAACGCCGTGGTGGAGGTTCAGCGCCTTGCGGTTGAAATCGCCCGAGGGTTTGCGGATTTCGAGGAATTCCTCGATTTCGGGATGCGAAACATCGAGATAGCAAGCCGCCGATCCGCGGCGCAGCGAGCCTTGTGAAATTGCGAGCGTGAGCGAATCCATCACGCGCACGAAGGGGATGATGCCCGACGTCTTGCCGTTGAGACCGACCGGCTCGCCGATGCCGCGCACTGCCCCCCAATAAGTGCCGATGCCGCCGCCGCGCGAGGCAAGCCAGACATTCTCGTTCCAGGTCGCGACAATCCCTTCGAGGCTGTCGGGCACCGAGTTGAGGTAACAGGAAATCGGCAAGCCCCGCCCCGTGCCGCCGTTCGATAGGACCGGCGTCGACGGCATGAACCACAGGCGCGAGATATAATCATAGAGCCGCTGCGCATGCGGCTGATCATCGGCATAAGCCGAAGCCACGCGCACGAACAAATCCTGATAGCTTTCGCCGGGCAGCAGATAGCGATCCTTCAACGTTTCCTTGCCGAAATCGGTCAGCAGCGCATCGCGCGAATGATCAACATCGACAGCATAAAGCTGCGCATTGATCCGCTTCGAATCGCTGATCGGCGCGTCGTCAGCCGCTGCACTCGACACTGCATCCAACAGAGTTGTGGCCATATCACTCATCGCTGCTTCGCTACCTTTGAAATCCATACCGCGCCCCACCCCTCGTTCTATATCTGTTCGACTCGGAGGCGAACCTCCTATGTAACATTTTCGGGAACACCAAGGCACAAATGTTTTTCATCTGTTCCCCGCGCACAGGCCAAGGTTCACCCAACACAGCAGCAAAACCGCTGTTCCCATGCCATACCAGTAATTGTGTCGCCCCAGACCGAAGTCACTACCTATAGTGCCTGAACTGCAGAATCGCGCAAGGTGGTAAATGACATTTTAGCGACTCATTTCGTCGCAATTTCGATTCGGTCTGACGCTGCTGCAACGCAGCGACGCGCCGGATTTCCGCGGATTGTTGCCTGCGCAAGAGAACGTGCGCGGAACGAAAATATATACTTCGTTTTCGCTGATCGAAATCAGATAAAAAACGACCCGGAGCCGATATCGCTCATCGACAATACCGGTGCTTCCGCTTCCAAAGCTATCTGCGCGGTTTGCACAGCGGGCAGGCAAGGCGCAAGCGGTGCGGGCCGATAGTTCAGATAAGGATTGGCTATTTTGACAGCGGGCGCCGTCGCTGCATGAACGGCACCACGCGCGGCCGGAAGCGTTGCAACAGCCCCCATGATCATGGCGGGTGGACATACGCAAAGTGCGAGCTTTGCAAGCGTCGTGGCATTGCCCGCCATTGCCACCGTTCCCATCGCTTCAGGGACAACAGCAAAAGCGAGCGCGCCATGTCGCGTGCGTCGACTTACCGTGTATTTGGGTGTCCATCTGACAGCAGAAGACCGCCGCCGCTGCCAACGCAGAGCACCCCCTGCGATCGCGAAGCCGCCGACCATCATGATCCACGTCATCGGTTCTGGCACTGCATTGGCGACTGGCGGGACCGAACCGGGCGGTGCAACCACGATCGGGCCGTCGCCGGGTATCGCGCCACCGCCAGAACCGCCACCTGTCGCGCCACCCCCGCCGAGAAAGATGGGGCCGCTAAGCCCGCCGCCCAAAACACTGCCGCCACCGAAATTGGCCGGACGGCTGCCAGAGCTTGCACCCGATGTGTCGATTACGGGCAGTCCTCCGCCTGCGATTGGTAGCGCGAGGCCGGCAAAGGCAGGTGGACATGGCAATTCGAGCGCGGCCGTCTGTGGCGAGTTTGCCCGCTGCTGACGGCGCGGTTGCGCTTTTGCGACTTTACCACTCTTCGCCGTCGCTTTGTGGATGGCTTGCCGCACTTTCGGCACGGACACAGCGGCTGTGCCCATAACGACCGTCGGGCAGACGCAAAGAGCGGCTTTTGCCGCCAGGCTCATACCCATGATGCGAGTCCGAAATGAGGGACATCGTGGACGCGGCAATGAAAACGCATAAGCAACCCCTGTTACCCCAACCTGGCAATCAGACGACATTCCTTGCTGGATATCGTGAACAACTTGTTAGCATAAAAGGTCCGTCCCGACCAGTTCAGTTGGTTAACGCGACTGTATAAAAAGGCTTTGCGAGGCTGCCAGCGTCTCCGGCGTGTCGATATCGCTCAGTTCTTGGGCAGTCGCACCAACGTGAATTGCCTGCCGCAGCAGCATCCGAGCACCGGCATCGCCTTTCAGCGCGAGCAAGGTCGGCCACATTGGCCGGGGAAAAATTGCAGGTGGCGACAGGGTCGTTCCCGCGACAGATGCAATCACCCGATCGGGATTGGCTTGTGACACTGCAAGCAATGCTGACAGATGCGGCAAACCGACAAAAGGCATATCGGCGAGGCAAACGATGATCGCAGCAGCGTCCGTGTGCATGGCTTGGTGGACAGCAGCCCCGAGTGAATGCGCCTGCCCTGCTGCCGGATCGTGATTGTCGACAAGCGTAAAGCCTTCGTCGTGCAGTGCCTTTGCGAGCAGCGTGTTCGCCGGATCATGGACGGCGAATAAATGGCCGCACCCCATTCGGCTGACTGTGTGCGCGGCGTGAAGGCCGAGCATCTTGCCGTCCAGCATCGCTTCGAGTTTGTTGCCGCCAAAGCGCGTACCCTGCCCCGCCGCGAGCAGGACGGCCGCGACGTCAGCGCAGCCCATCATTCATCACGCGCACCATCCCTGCGGCAATCGACAGTGCGATTTCGGGCGCACTGATGGCGTTGACGGCAACGCCTGCCGGCCCTTCGATCCGGATAAGCTGATCCTCTGTAATTCCCAGTGCGCGCAAGCGAACCAGCCGCGCCGCATGCGACGATTTCGACCCGAGAGCCGCGACATAGGCGGCCGGGCTGGCCAGCGCCGCAGCCAGCGCCGGGTCGTCGATCTTGATGTCGTGACTGAGCGTGACAACTGCCGTGCGGCTGTCGGGCTTCAGCGCTGCAACCGCATCGTCGGGCCAGCGATCGTCACGCGCAACGCCAGGAAAGCGATCCTCGGTAAGGAAACGCGCGCGCGGATCAACGACGGTGACGGCGAACCCGAGTTGCTGCGCAATGGCAGCCAGCGCTGCCGCGATTTCGACGGCGCCGACGACGATGAGCCGTTTGGGCGGGGCATAGATGTTGAAAAACCGCTCAGCGTCGCGCGTCGCCGCGACCGCACTTTTGCCGGTTTCCAGGTTGGTGGCGATGCGCAGCGTATCACCACGCGCGTTGGCAGCGATGATCGCTTCGAACAGCGTAGACGCAAAACCCTCATCGCGCACCGACTGTACGAGCACAGCAATATTGCCGCCGCAAGGCAGGCCGACTTCCCACGCCGCGCCATCAGCCACGCCGTAGCGCCGGACGACTGCAGGCGCACCTTCGATGATTTCGGCAGCGACCTGGAGCACGTCGCCTTCGACGCACCCGCCCGACACTGACCCGACGAAAGCGCCATCGGCATGCATCAGCATGTGCGTGCCGACCGGACAGGGTGCCGAGCGCCATGTTTCGATCACTGTCGCGAGCGCCATCGGTGCCCCCGCCCATTCAGTGGCCTTGGCAAGAATGCGATTATGATCGGCAGCGCCGGTTTGCAGCATGTTGTCGAGTGACCCGTTTTGATTGCGAACGAAACTTATGTTACGCTCTTTCATCATAAAACCAGAGGTCCTCATGTCGATAGCTGCAACCGTGAACGGCAAGCCCGTTGCTTTCAGTGGTGAGCCCGATACGCCGCTTTTGTGGGCGATCCGCGAGGAGCTCGGCCTGACGGGGACGAAGTTCGGTTGCGGTATTGCGGCGTGCGGCGCGTGCACGGTCCATGTCGATGGCGAAGTGGCGCGGTCCTGCTCGGTGCCGATCAGTGATGTCGCAGGGAAAGCAATCACGACGATAGAAGGCGTCAAAAGCGCCGATGGTGCGCTGCATCCGGTACAAGCCGCGTGGATTGCCGCGCAAGTGCCGCAGTGCGGTTACTGCCAGTCGGGGCAAGTGATGACGGCGATTGCCCTCCTTAAAAAAGGCGCGCCGACCGATGCGCAGATCGACGAAGCAATGACCAATATCTGCCGCTGCGGCACTTACCCCCGTGTGCGCGAAGCCATTCGCGCTGCCGTCAAAGCGTAAGGACAAAACCCACCTTGCCGACAATCCCACGCTCGACATAACCGAAGCGCCTGCTGCCCCTGCCAAACGCAAAGGCGTCTAGCGGCGTGCGTTCCTGATCGGCGGCGTCGCCGTCGCCGGT
>JANODH010000281.1:0-3124 GCA_031412595.1 Sphingomonas sp.
CCGCGCGGATTGGTGTGCCCTGCGGCGCGCCATAGTCAGTGCCCTGATGCAATCGTGAATAACCGAGCAAGGGGTGCATCCGCCAGCCGAAACCGCTTGTCTTGCGCGCATTGGCGACGGGCAACGTAAAGCCAGGGCGCATTTGGCCGACGCCGGAAAGATCGTACCAGTCGGTCCGCCCGCCCACTGTCCACTGGATCATCCGCGTCGCACTGCTGCCTTGCTTCAGGCCGACATACAGCAATTTGCCATAGCGCACTTCGCCGGTCGCGGCGCGATCGCGCTCGACGATCATGTCGAAACGCGCGTCGCTGTCAAGATTGCCGATCGGGACTTTGGGGGCAAGGGCGCGGATATAGTCCTGCGCAATGTCGCTCGGTGCACCGCCTGCGGTCGCTGCCATGAAGATGCCACCGCCGACCGGCCCTGAAATGCGCAATGGCGTGCTGTCGATCGCAATCGGCTGTCGGTTCATCACCAATGCGCCGTTCGTGCGCGAAAAACTCACCCGCATGTCGAACCGTGCCCGGAACGCCAGCGTATCAAGCGGGCGTGCGACATTCCGGTTCGGTCTGCGGCCCAAGGTCATCGCAAGTGCGGTGCCCGGTGCGATTGCACTGGGGTTCACGACGTCGCTGGTCATACTGGCAATTTTCTGTGCTTCGGCACGACCGACGCCTGCGCGTTCGAGCGCGCGAGCAAGGCCATCGCCCTGGCCGATCGAGGCAGACAAATCGAGTGTCGGGCGCTCGGGCGTGCCCGTCAGTGCCTGAACGGCATCGGTCGCGCCCATTTTGCGCCCCGTATCGCCGCCCCAGGCAAGCGGTGCGATAGACTGCGCACGCGTTTCGTCGAAAGCAGCGGCTGGCATTGCCGCTGGCACGGCGGCCGGAAGCGCGCGGAAATCGGGCGCGAGCATCCATGTCGCCGCGCACAATGCCGTGCAAGTCGCGAGGCCGCGCCACCATATGCGTGTGCCGATTTCGGCGCCGAGATCAGGCGTAAAATCGAAATTATCAAAACGACCGGGCCGGTGAAGCGGTGTCGCGCGGCCGAAGGACGGCGCGTTGGCAAGAATGGCATTGTCGAGCGACAGCACGGCTGTGCCCCCGCCAAAACCATGTCCCCCGTCGTTCCGCAAATACAAGGCCGTTCGCCTTTATCGTTGTGACCCACGCAACTTGCGCTGCGTGACGTCGTGGTAATGGCGGATTTTCGTTAATGTCAAACTAACTGCCGGAATTATGGCCCTTCCTTGCGGTCAACTGCCCGCTCGCGGCGTTAAGATGACTCGAGCGCTTGCATCGCAGCGCACAACCGCCAATCTAGCGAACCATGGGCACGCAGGATAATTCGACCGTAAAAGCGGTGCTCGGCCCTACCAATACCGGCAAAACCTATCTCGCGACCGAACGGCTATGTGGCCATGCGTCGGGGATGATCGGCTTTCCGCTGCGCTTGCTGGCGCGCGAAGTTTACGACCGCGTTGTCGCGATCAAGGGGCCCAAGGAAGTCGGCCTCATCACCGGCGAGGAAAAGATCATGCCGCCGGGTGCGCGCTGGCTTCTCTGCACGGCCGAATCGATACCGCGCGACCGCGACGTTGCCTTTGCGGCGCTCGATGAAGGGCAGCTGGGGGCTGACCCCGAACGCGGGCATATTTTTACCGACCGGATGCTGAACGTGCGCGGGCGCGAGGAAACGATGATCCTGGGATCGGAAAGCTTGCGGCCACTTGTCCGGTCGCTGATCCCCGAAGCTGAAATCATCAAACGCCCGCGCTTTTCGACGCTCAGCTACGCAGGCGCGAAGAAACTCTCGCGGCTGCCAAAGCGCTCCGCAATCGTCGCGTTCAGTGCGGGTGAAGTCTATGCTGTTGCCGAAATGCTCAGGCGCGCGCGCGGTGGCGCTGCTGTCGTCATGGGTGCGCTGTCGCCGCGCACGCGCAATGCGCAAGTTGCGATGTATCAGGCGGGCGAGGTCGATTATCTTGTCGCGACCGATGCCATTGGCATGGGGCTGAACATGGATATCGGCCATATCGCTTTTGCATCGCTCGACAAGTTCGACGGGCGGCGACAGCGGCGGCTTACGGTTGCCGAAATGGCGCAGATTGCCGGACGCGCGGGGCGACATCAGAAAGACGGCACGTTCGGTAGTCTGGGCAGCGAGGACGGCCCGGCCGCGTTCCGTCCGGAAGAAATCGAGGCAATCGAGGAACACAGCTTTCCGAAACTCGAGCATATCTACTGGCGTGATGGCGATCCCGATTTGTCGAGCGTCGATGCCCTGATCGGCGCACTCGAAGCCAAGCCGACCGAAGCGCGATTGCGCGCGGCGCCCGAAGCCATCGATCTGGCTGTGCTGAAACGGCTTGCCGAGGACCCCATGGTGCGCGACCGCGCGCGCCATCCCGCGATGGTCGCGCGGCTTTGGGCGGCATGCGGTCTCCCCGATTTTCGTAAAGTCGGTCCCGATCATCATGCCCGCACGGTCGCGCGTATTTTCCGCCATATCAGCGAAGGCCATGGTTATATTCCCGTATCCTGGTTCGCCGACGAGCTTGCCCGGCTCGACCGCGTCGAGGGCGACATCGATACGCTGGGCGGGCGAATCGCGGCGGTGCGCACCTGGTCCTATATCGCGCAGCGGCCCGACTGGCTCGAAGACCCGGCGCACTGGGCGGCCCGCGCAGCAGCCCTCGAGGAGAAGCTTTCCGATGCCCTGCATGCCCGCCTGACCGAGCGTTTTGTCGACCGCCGCACTGCCGTGCTCATGCGCGAGATTGGGAATGATCCGGCGCTGCTCGACGTCGATGTGCGCGACGACGGTACTGTCCTTGTCGAAGACGAAGCGATCGGCCGGATCGATGGCTTTGCGTTCACGGTCGATCCCGCCGCACGGACCGGCGATCGCAAACGCCTCCTTGCCGCGGCCGAGCGCCGCTTGCCCAAAGAGCGCGCCCGCCGCGCGGCCGCTCTGGTCGGTGCGCCCGATGCCGATTTCGCGCTGGACAGTGATGCGCTGGCGATACGGTGGTGCGGGCACATCGTCGCGCGGTTGACGGTAGGGCGCTCGCTGACCGAACCTCGTCTCCGCCCGGACCCCGCGCTCGACACGTTGA
>JANODH010000282.1:0-5616 GCA_031412595.1 Sphingomonas sp.
CAATGGCGGGCTCGGCAGTGGCTATGCGCATATGAGCAGCATCGCGGTTTCCCCCGGCGCCCGCGTGTCGCAGGGGCAAGTGATCGGCTATGTCGGGTCGACGGGCCTGTCCACAGGACCGCATCTGCATTTCGAAGTCTATCGTGGCGGCCGCGCCGTGCCGATGAACAGTGTCAGTTTTTCGTCGCAGTCGTTGCTTTCGGGTGGCGAACTTGCTGCGTTCAAAGCGAAGTTCCAGGCGATCACCGGCTCGTAAGTTCGCGTCCCTTAAATCCTTGTGCCACCACATACCATTCGGACGATCCCTTGCGACTGGCGGGGGGCTTGGCATGTTTGACGCTCGAAAAATTGCGCTTGAGTTCGGCGACGAGATCGCTGTCCGCGCCGCCGGCCAGTGATTTGGCGACGAATGTGCCACCGGGCATCAGCACGTCGCAAGCAAAGGCAACCGCAAGTTCGACAAGGCCCATCGTGCGCAGATGATCGGTCTGGGCATGGCCGACGGTGTTTGCGGCCATATCGGACAGTACGAGATCAGCAGGACCACCGAGCGCGGTCATCAGCCAGGCTGGTGCCCCGTCATCGGTAAAATCCATCTGGACGATCTCGACGCCGGGTATTGGATCGACCGCAAGCAGATCGATGCCGACGATGCGCGCTTTCGGGCATTGTCGGCGCACCACTTGCGACCAGCCACCCGGCGCGATGCCGAGATCGACGACAGCACGAACGCCGCGCAGGAATTTGAACCGCTCGTCGAGTTCGATCAGCTTATAGGCCGCGCGGCTGCGATACCCTTCGGCATGCGCGCGTTTGACATAGGGGTCGTTCAACTGCCGCTCGAGCCAGCGGTTCGACGAGGTCGTCCGCCCGCGCGCTGTTTTGACGCGCGTGCGCCCGCCTGACCCCCCTCTACTCATCGTTCGTTGGCCATGAGATTGCGCAAAATGCCTTCGCGAATCCCCCGATCCGCGACGCCGACGCGCGGGGCTGGCCAGAGATCGAGGATTGCTTCGAGGATCGCGCACCCAGCCACGACAAGGTCGGCACGCTCGCGCCCGATGCAGGCGACATGGGCGCGTTCCTCCATTGTCATTTCGGCAAGGCGGCGGCTGATCGCGCGGCATTCATCGTCGGTCAGTCGCAGACCGTCGACAAGATCGCGCGAGTATCGCGTAAGATTGAGATGGACACTGCCGAGCGTCGTTACCGTCCCGCTGGTGCCGAGCAATCGCAAGGGTGCACCGTTGCTCACCTGGCGATGATCGACGAAATCGGCCATTGCCGCAGCAGCGCGCGCGCGCATCCGGTCATAGGCGGCAAGGCGGATGTCGAGATCGGGATCGCCGTGCGGCTCGGATTCGGACATCGACACGACACCCCACGGGATGCTCGTCCAGTCGATGATACGCAGGTCATCACCTTTGGTTTCGACGCGGACCAGTTCAGTCGAGCCGCCGCCGATGTCGAAAATCAGCGCGGGACCATCGCCAGGCTCGAGCATCAGATGGCAACCGCCCGCCGCGAGCCGCGCTTCCTCGCCGGGATCGATGATGTCGAGCAGGATGCCAGTTTCACGATAGACGCGCGCGACGAAATCGGGGCCATTCTCGGCGCGTCGACAGGCTTCGGTCGCGACTGCACGCGACAGGTGGACGCCGCGCCGCACAAGCTTGTCTGAGCAGATTTTCAGGGCAGCGATTGCCCGTTCGATGGCTGCATCGCTGATCCGCCCGCTCGCACCCAGCCCTTCGCCGAGGCGAACGATTCGGGAAAATGCATCGACGACCGTAAAACTGTCGCCTGCGCCGGGGCGAGCGATCAGCAATCGGCAGTTGTTGGTGCCCAGATCCAGCGCGGCATAGGTCCGACGATAGGGGCCACGCCACGGGCGCGGCTCGGGTGCTGATATGCCCGCCATGATGGTCTCTCGATCACCGCCTGGCTTAATAACCTGACGGCACTTGCCGGATGGCCTAGCCGATTATGGCCCGGCTCGCAACGTGACGGCTATCGTCGCCACTTGCCGGGTCGGCGCGTCATCAGACAACTGCGCGCGCTGCCTTCGCCTTTGCAATCGAGTGCGGTGCGTTCGTTTTCGATCGACGCACAAAAGCCCTCGCGCCATTCGCCGCTGCGCGGCTTGGTCTCGATAATGGTGCAGCTGCGTTTTTCGTCGAACGTGCCGACGCGCCAATAGCCCTGTGTCGTGATGATCCCACCCGGTTCGGGCTTGTCGCCGCCGAAGCGCCCGTCGTTCAGGAATTGCACCATCAGCGCGCGGCTGCCGGGCGTCGCGTCGGCGGAAAAAATGCCGTGCACGTCGCGTTCGCTGACGGCGCGCGGCGCCGCTGAGCAAGCAGCGAGCACGACAAACAGCACAAGGCTACGCATGCGCGGTCAGCAGATGGTCGAGCGTCATCCGGTCCGAAATATGAAACCCCTTGACCGGATCGAACGCAAGGCCGCGTTGATCAGCGATGCGCAGCCCTGTGGCGCGGACATGGGCGGCAAGCTCCTCAGGGGTAACGAACTTGTCCCAATCATGCGTGCCCGGCGGAATGCCGCCGAAGGTTTCGCCAATGCCTATCACAGCGAACCGCGACAGCGCAGTGCGGTTGGGCGTTGACAGAATAAGCAACCCGCCCGGTGCGAGCAACTCGGCCAATGCCGCGATGAATCGCGCTGGATCTGCAACATGCTCGATGACTTCGAGACAAGTAATCAGATCGAACTTGTGCCCCGCGACAGCATCGACTTCGCCGCTGCGGTAATCGACCGTCAGTCCCGATTGCGCGGCATGATCCTGTGCGACTGCTAAATTTTCAGGCGCAGCATCAACGCCCGTCACGGTGCCGCCCATCCGCGCCAGTGGCTCGGTCAGCAGCCCCGCACCGCACCCCATGTCGAGGACGCGTTTGCCGACAAGCGGCGTCCGCGATTTGAGATCGCCGTGCCAGTGCGCGTCGATGCGTCCGCGGATATAGCGCAGGCGCACCGGATTTAGTCGGTGCAGCATGGCCGAAGAACCGTTCGGATTCCACCAGTCGGCGGCCATGCTGCCGAAACGTTCGGCCTCATGTGGCACGATATTCGATAAGGTTGCGTTCGCCATGGCCCCTTCCTATCAGGCCGCCAGGCAAAAGCCCAAGGGGGAAGTGAGGCGCAATGGCGCGGATCGTAATGAAATTCGGTGGCACGTCGATGGCGGGGATCGAACGCATCCGCAGCGTTGCCGCACGCGTGAAACGCGAAGTCGAGGCGGGGCACGAAGTCGCGGTCGTCGTCAGCGCAATGGCGGGCGATACCGACCGGCTCGTCGGCTTCTGCAAGGAAGCCTCACCGCTCGCCGACCCGCGCGAATATGATGTTGTCGTCGCCTCGGGCGAGCAAGTGACGTCGGGGCTGCTCGCGATTGCGCTGCAGGCCATCGGCGTCGACGCGCACAGCTGGATGGGATGGCAATTGCCGATCCGGACATCGTCTGCGCATGCTTCGGCGCGGATCGAAGGGATCGATGCCGCTGCGCTGATGTGCTCGATGGCGGACGGACGAGTCGCGGTGATTCCCGGCTTTCAGGGACTTACGCTCGACGGCAATATCTCGACACTCGGACGCGGCGGCTCGGACACGTCTGCTGTTGCGGTCGCCGCCGCAATCAAGGCCGACCGGTGCGATATCTATACCGATGTCGATGGCGTTTACACGACCGATCCGCGCATCGTGCCACGCGCGCGCAAGCTGAAGCGCGTGACGTATGAAGAAATGCTCGAGCTTGCGAGTGTCGGGGCCAAAGTGCTGCAAACGCGCTCGGTGGGTCTCGCCATGAAAGAAGGCGTGCGCATTCAAGTGTTGTCGAGTTTCGACGACCCCAATAATTCGGCAACCGCCGATACCCTGCCCGGAACAATGATCGTCGGCGACGACGCGTTAGGAGACGATGTGGAAAGCCAGCTGATCACGGGCATTGCCCACGACAAGAACGAAGCCAAAGTCACGCTGACCGCCGTCCCCGATACGCCGGGCACCGTGTCGCGCATTTTCGCGCCGCTGGCCGAAGTCAACATCAACGTCGACATGATTATCCAGAACATTGCGCACCAGTCGCCGGGGCGACCGGGATCGACCGACGTCACGTTCACAGTGCCGCAAGCTGAACTGGCGCGGGCTTTGGATGCGCTCGACAAGGCAAAGGACAGCATCGGCTTTTCGGGCATCGTCCACGATACCAAGGTTGCGAAAATCTCGGTCGTCGGCGTCGGCATGCGCAGTCACGCCGGGGTCGCCAGCACAATGTTCAAGGCACTGGCCGATCGCGGGATCAATATCCTTGCCATCAGCACGAGCGAAATCAAAGTCAGTGTGCTGATCGAGGAAGATTACACCGAACTTGCCGTGCGCGTGCTGCATACGGCTTATGGGCTAGATGCCGAGGATGTCGCCTAGCGCGCCACGCCGCCCGCTGCGAGCACGGCAAGCGTCACCAGCTCACTTGCCGTCGAGCCCATCGTTGCGACCTGCACCGGTTTTTCCATGCCGATCAGCATCGGGCCGATGACAGCATCGCCGCCGAGTTCACGGAGCAATTTGGCGCTGAGATTGGCCGATTGAAGCCCAGGCATGATGAGGATGTTGGCCGGGCCGGACAAGCGGCTGAACGGATAATTCGCCATAACCTTGGCATTCAGCGCCACGTCAGGCGCCATTTCGCCTTCGAATTCGAAGCCGACACCGCGTTCCTCGAGGATTGCGACCGCTTCGCGCAACGGCGCCAGCCAGTTGCCCGATGGATTGCCGAATGTCGAATAGCTGAGGAAAGCAACGCGCGGTTCATGCCCCATCCGCCGCGCAACGGCCGCTGTGCCGATGGCAATGTCAGCAAGCTCGGTCGCGCTCGGGCGCTCGTTGACCGTCGTGTCGGCCATGAACACGGTATGCGTCTGCCCGACGAGAACGTGAATGCCAAACGGTGTTTGCCCTTCAGCCGGATCGAGCACACGGCGGATATCGCGCATCGATTGCGCATAAGTCCGCGTCGTGCCGGTGATCAGTGCATCGGCTTCGCCCATTTTCAGCATCAGCGCGGCAAAGATATTGCGGTCCTGATTGACCATGCGTTCGCATTCGCGACGCAAATAGCCGCGCCGCTGCAAGCGCTCGTAAAGCTTGTCGATCATGGCAGGCACAAGCGGCGAATTGCGGCTGTTATGGACTTCGAAGGTTTCGGGCTTATCGACGCCCAGCGCGCGCAGTCGTTCATGCACATCATCGCGACCGACAAGGATGGGGATTCCGTAACCACCATCCTTGAACGCGATGGCGGCGCGCAGGACGACTTCTTCCTCGCCTTCGGCAAACACGACACGGCGCGGCTGCGCGCGGGCCCCTTCATAGGCCAAGCTCAGCACCGAGTTGGTCGGGTTGAGGCGACTGCGCAGCGTCTGGCGATAGGCATCCATGTCGAGGATCGGCCGCGTTGCGACGCCCGAGTCCATCGCGGCTTGCGCAACCGCCGACGAGACGACCTCCATCAGCCGCGGATCGAAGGGTGCTGGAATGATGTAATCACGCCCGAAGTTATGGACGCGCCCGCCATAAGCAAGCGCCACTTCTTCG
>JANODH010000283.1:0-11119 GCA_031412595.1 Sphingomonas sp.
GAAATCGCCGACCTGCGCACCGACAAGAAAATTGACGCCGAGCTCGAAGCCATGAAGGCCAAGATCAAGGCACAGGCAAAGAAAGGGTAACCCAATGGAAGATGTTCTCGTTCCCATCATGGTTGTCGGGATGCTCTTCATCGGGCTGCCCTGGCTGGTCTTTCACTACATCACGAAGTGGAAACAAGCGAAGACGCTGACAGTCGATGACGAGAGGCTGCTGGATGACGTGCACGATACCGCACGCCGCCTCGAAGACCGCTTGATCACCATTGAACGCATCATGGCTGCCGACAATCCCAACTGGAAGTCCGGCCATTAACCCCTCTTCTCGAAGGAGATCTGCAATGACTGCTCGTCGCACTGATTTTTACCTCGACAAACAAAATGCCAAATGGCTGGGCGTTTGCTCGGGGATCGCCGACTATACCGGGATCGACCGCACCTGGGTTCGTGTCGCCGCCGTTGTCCTCACGATCATGGGCGGTTTTCCGTGGACGCTGATCGCTTACTGGGTAACGGCATGGGTCGCCAACCCGAAACCGCTCGGCCTATATGACAGCCCTGAGGATGCGAAATTCTGGCAAGGCGTCCGCCAGTCACCGACCCGCAGCACCCGCGATGTCAAAGCCAAGTTCCGCGACATCGACCGCCGCCTCGCCGACGTCGAAACTTATTACACCAGCCGCAATTCGAGCCTCGCCAACGAGATCGACAACCTGAAGTAACCGACAGACTGGGGAGAATTATCATGGATATGGGAGGCCCGGAATTCATCCTTTCCATCATCGCAATGTCGATGGTGGGATGGGTAATCACCAGCTGGATCCGTGCCAAACATGGCTATCCGCTCGAGGGCGAATGGGGCGGCACAATCAGCAAGGACGACCCGAAGGCAGCGCGCAAGATCGAGTTGCTCAGCAACGAGAACGAGCAGCTGAACGGCAAAGTGTCGCGACTCGAAGAGCGCATTGCGGTTCTCGAACGCATCGCCACCGACAAGCCGCTGCGACTTTCCGCCGAAATCGACGGCCTGCGCTAAACAGAGAGACAAGGGGACAGACGATGGCCACCGAAATGACGATTATTGCACCCGACGGGACGGTCACAACGTCGACACTCGCGAATGGATCGCCTCCCAGCGTGCAGGAACAAATGCCACCGATGCTCGCATTCACGATGGGGCTGTTCATGGGCGCGCTTGCGCTCTGGCTGATCCAGAGATGGGGGGCCCGCAAGGCAAAGCTGGCCCTAGCCGGCGGCCCGGCGACCGAACGCGCCGTCGAATTGCTGGCGAAGGAGAACGAACAGGAATTTGGCCAGATCGGCCGTTTGCAGGACCGCATTGCCGTCCTGGAACGAATCGCGACGGACAAGCCGACACGTTTGTTCGAAGAAATCGATAGTCTGCGCTGAGCGCGCGCGAAAGGAGATACGACATGATTGAAACAGCACTCGCGCCCTTCCTGCCCTTTCTCATCCTTGGCGGTCTATTGCTCGGGGCGGGCGGCATCCTTGGCTGGATTTACACCACCAACCTGCGCATCAAAAATGGCTATCCGCTTGACGGTGCCTGGGGGCAAAAACTCTACCCGCAAAAGAATGAAGAGACAGTCGAGCGCGTCAAACTGCTGAGCCAGGAAAACGCCCAGCTTCGCGCCGAGCTCGGCTCGATTAAGGACCGTCTCGGCAATGTCGAACGCATCGTGACTGACGAAGCCCAAGGGCTAAACCGTGAGATCGAAATGCTCCGCTCGAAACCTGCTAATTAAGGATTACGTATATGGACCCCGTCTTTATTCCGATCATCGCGCTGATGATCCCAATCGTTGCCATCATCGCCCGGACAGTCAGCAAGATGATCGCGCTGAAGGAAAAGCAGCTCGAAGTGCAGACCAGCCTGACCGCCGAAAAATCCGCGCAATATGCCGCCCACACTGAACGGCTCGAAGCGCGGGTGCGCGTTCTCGAACGGATCGCGACCGACAAGGGCGTCGACCTTTCCGAGGAAATCGAAAACCTGCGCAACACACCGCTGAATTAGAGTGACGGACTGAGGGGAGTAAGTATCGATGCAAAGTTCATACATCATGGTCATCGCCATCGTCGCTATCGTGATGATCGCAGGCATCATCAACACACGCTACAAAGCGAAACACGGCATCATCGAAGACGAAGACGGGAACCAGCGTCTCGCCACTGATCCCGACGCCGCCCGCCTTCGCGAGGAAGTCAAAGGCCTCAAAGAACGTATCGCTGTCCTCGAACGGCTCGCCACCGATGACAATGGCGCGCGCGCTTTGGACCGCGAGATCGAAAAACTCCGCTAAACCGAAAGGACGATCGTGGAAACGTTACCGCTTTATCTTGCCCTGTCGCTGACCACCGTTGTCGGGCTGACCGTACTCGCGCTGACCAGCCTCAAGGCGTTCAACGCCTGGATCTCGCTGAAGCAGCTCGAACTGAACCAGCGCATGCCGTCGGCACCATCGACGTCGCAGCGCATCGACGTTGCCGACCTGAAAGAACGCATCCGCAAGCTTGAAGCAATTGCTTCGGGGGTAGATATTTGAGCTGATTGGAATAGAGCGCTGGGCATGACGATGCCTTCGCTTCCCGAAATATATGCCGATTATGAAATGCTCGATCCCGATGATCGTTATCGACTGCTGATCGATCTCGGTCGCGATCTGGAACCGATGCCCGACCCGCTCAAAACCGATGCCACTTTGGTGAGAGGCTGCTCCGCCAGCGTATGGGTCTATCCGACAAAAACCGACGATGACCGGTTGCATTTTCTGGCCGATTCGAACGCCGCCATAACAAAAGGGATCATTGCACTGGTGCTTGCCACCGTGCAGGATCGCACGGCCGATGAAATCGTGGCGACCGACATAAACGCTGAACTCGCGCCGTTTGCCTTGAAATCGCAGCTCAGCTCAAACCGGACGCAAGGCATTCCCAACATGATCGCGCTCATCCGCGCCACTGCAGACCGGATGCTCGTCTAGCGCTGCTAAAATGTCAGCCACGGGTGTCGCGACGGGCACGATCATCCACGCGCGCGGGGCGCGGCTGTCGATCATTGTCACGGCATTTTTCGGACAGACGCCCAGGCATTTGACGGGGAGCACACCTGCCTGCGCCTTGCGGCCTTTGCCAAAGGCAATGCGCAGGAGTTTCAAAAGCGCAGTCTTGCCTTTCGGCCCGAACCCGCCGTCGATCTTTTTCGAGCATTTCGTGCAGACCAGCAGCGTGCGGTCCCAGTTCGACTTGGCGATTTTGAACATCAGGCCGCCGTGCGGCGTTCCTCGGCTGTGCGCAGAACTTCCCAGGCCGCTTGGATTGCGCGGAAATGCTCGGCGGCCTTCGCATCGTTGGGCTTGATATCGGGATGATTGGCCTTCGCCAGCCGCCGCCATGCGCCGCGCGCATCCTCGAACGTCGCATGGGTTTCACATTCGAGCACAGCAAGGGCGCGCATTTCATCGCGTGACCGCGTGCCATCGCCGGCTGCGCCCCAACCGTAATGCGATGCTGCCGTATAGGCCGATGCCGTGCGCCCCATTTCGGCTTCGCGCGCGGCCGTGTCTTCGGCGCTCAGCCCTTCGAAATAATTATAGCCCTGATTATATTCCGCAGCGTGTTTTTCGCAGAAATACCAGCGATCTGGCGAATTGGGTGATTTGGGCGCAGGCCGATCGCCCTTTTCCTCGCAATTGAAGCGATCACAGGTCCGTACTGTTGTCGCCGCGCTCTCGCTGCCATAGCCGCGCCAGCGCGGAAACCCCCAATCGAGGGAACGTGATGATGATCGAGCCATTGCTGTTATCTAGGGGCAGAGCAAACAAAGTGCCAGCCGCCGCGAACGAAATTCGCGTCGTCAGTCCTCGCGCCGCGAGGCTGGCCGCGCTTTCGCGTGCGCTGTGCGCACCGGTAGCTAGCGAGCGCTATCTAATTCGCTAAAACGCCAGAGGGTCTGTAAGCCGGGTTCTGTCCTTGCATCACTGCAATGTGCGACCATTCCTCTACGAACGCCGTTGCCGACGTCCTCTAGCAACCAACCCGGACGACAGAAGCGAGTAGCTCCATGCGCCGTCCCTATTCGGTCTTGCTCCCGGTGGGGTTTGCCCTGCCAGTTCCGTTACCGGAACCGCGGTGCGCTTTTACCGCACCGTTTCGCCCTTACCGCGCCGAAGTGCGGCGGTTTGTTTTCTGTGGCACTTTCCCTCAAGTCACCCTGGCCGGACGTTATCCGGCACCGTTACTCTATGGAGCCCGGACTTTCCTCCCCCCCGGATCAAGTCCGGGGCGGCGGTCGCCCGACCCTCTGGCCTCGTCGGCTTAGTCGTCGCCGGTCGGTTTGGGAAGCAGCAAGGCGAGCAGGATGGCGCGGCACTCGCCATCAATCGTCCCATCGATCAGTTCAGGCCGAAAACGTCGCTGGAACGCAACTGTCGCGGCCAGCGGGTCGGTTGTGTCGTATCCAAACCGCCCAAGCGCCAGAAGAAACCCTGCATCGCTCCAATGTGGATCCATCAGGTTCTTTGTCGGACGCGGCAGAGCGAGGCGCAACTTAGCCAACCGATACCATGGAAAGAGTTCGCCCGGATCCTGTTTGCGCGCAGGCGCAATGTCCGAATGGCCGACCACGTTACCGCGCGTGATCCCGTGGCGCCCGACGATGTCACTAACCAGCGGAATCAACGCATCGATTTGCGTTTCGGGAAACGGACGATAGCCGAACTCGTGACCCGGATTGACGATCTCGATCCCGATACTGCACGAGTTCAGACTATCGACGCCGCGCCAATGCGACTGGCCCGCATGCCAAGCACGCTTTTCCTCGGCGACCATACGCACAATCTGTCCGTCTTCGGCGACGAGATAATGGCACGAAACTTTCGCAGCGGGATCGCTCAGCCGCGAAATGGCGCTCGCTGCGTCCTGCATGCCAGTGTAATGCAGCACCAGAATGGAAATGGCGCTCGTGCGGTCATCAAAGTTCGGCGATGGCGTTTCAATCATGGGCACAGTCTTAACCAACCAAACATGCATGGCAAATGCGGCGCGTCAAGCGATCCGTCGGGCGTCGGCCGCTTTCTTCATTGCTACAGAATACAGTCCGCGTAAGCTCGGGTCCGACGCAAAACGCTCGGTCTGGCCTATAACGGTTTCACCCGCGCCGAGCATCAGCACGCCATCGGGAGCTAAAGCTTCGTGCAGCCGGTCGAACACCGCGCGGCGCACCGCCGGGGCAAAATACATCAGCACGTTGCGGCACAATATGACATCGAATTGGCCCGGTGGCGGCGTGAGCAGATTGTGCACAGCAAAGCGGATCCGGCGACGCAGCAGTGGACTGACTATCCAAGCCTCGCCATCCTGTTCGAACCACCGCAGCATCGTGCGCACGGGCAAGCCACGCTGAATTTCGAACTGTGAATACCGCCCGCGCCGTGCCCGGTTCACGGCTGTCTCGCTAACGTCGGTTGCGGCGAGATCGATGCTCCATCCCGCCCACCGCGCCTCGCTTTCCTGAAGCATCATGGCAAGCGAATAAGCTTCCTGCCCCGTCGAACACCCCGCGGACCAGAGCCGTAAACGCCTGCTGCTCGTTCGGGCGTCACGAAGCCGATCGAACGCTGTGCTGCCCAGCAAATCGAAAACACCCGGATCACGAAAAAAAGACGTCTCGTTGTTGAGCAAAGCTTCGACAACACGGCGGGAAAGCGCATCGTCCGTTGCCGAAACCAGCAGCCCGACCAAGGCATCGATACTGTTCAGCCCAAGCTGTTTTGCAATCGGTTTCAGCGCTGTCTCGATGCGCCACTGACGTCCGGCAACAAGCTGCTGCCCGGTGCGCGCTTCGAGCAAGCCACCCAGTATGCGAAGCGCCGCAGCATGGTCCGCGCTCATCGTGCCGAGCCGCGTTTTGAGACGAAATCAGCAAGCGCCGACGGTGCCGCAATACAACTCGCAAGTCCGGCACGCGCAACGGTTCCCGGCATACCCCACACAGTCGAGCTGACAGCGTCTTGCGTAACGACCGTGCCACCGGCCTCGACAATTGCATGAGCACCGATTTCGCCATCCCGACCCATTCCGGTAAGCACAACAGCGAGAGCAGCCTCACCATAAACCGCCGAAACGCTTGAAAACATCGGATCGACAGACGGACAGCAACGCGACGGCGCCGGATGATCGAGCAGATTTACCAAAATGCGTCGACCATAGCGCACGATCTGAAGATGCCGGTTGCCAGGTGCTACAAGAACTTCGTTGTCTTTAACGCTTTCCCCGTCCTCCGCGACACGCACGACACGTCCAGAAACCGTGCTCAGTTGATCCGCGAAAAACGGCATGAAAGTCGGCGGCAAATGCTGCGTGATCAAAATCGGGGCATCGAACGAATGAGGCAGGTTTCCAAAAAACTCAGCCAGTGCATGCAGTCCGCCCGTCGAAGCACCGATGGCCAGGCAAGCAACGGGCACTGTATTTGCAACGCGCAAAAGTTGGGGCGCGCGGCCTTGTGAGAACGCTTCGGGGACTGACTTGCCGAGACGGAGCATTTTATCGATCAGGACCGCGCCGAATTGTCGGCCCAACGCATCGATCTCGGGTTTTGCCAGCGTGTCGGCAGCCCCAAGGGCAAGCGCTTCGATCGTTGCGCGAGCGCCCTCCCCTGCCAATGCGGAAACGATGATAATGCGCGCGCCTCTGCTGGCTTCGATAAGCTCGGGGAGCGCGGCGATACCGTTCAGTCCCGGCATCTGGATGTCGAGGAGTACGATATCGACGTGCGTATTCCATAGCCAGTCGATTGCCCGGCGCGCGCCATCGAGCGCAGCCGCGACTTCAAAACCAGCGGCATCGGCCACCATGCGCGACAGCGCCGCTCTTGCAACAGCGGAATCGTCGATAATCAGCACGCGGATTGCCTCTTGCCGGTTTTCGGTGAGGCCGACGACGCAAGCGTTTTGCGACATTTCGCGGCCGCCTTACGCGACGCCGATGAGCTGAAGCTTGCTGGCGAGCGTCTCGCGATCAAATGGTTTCATGATATATTCGTCTGCGCCGGCATCGAGCGCCGCGCGGATATGTGCTGCGCCATTTTCTGTCGTGCAGAATACTACCTTGGGTTTTTCGCCGCCTCGCTCTGTCAGCGCCCGGAGAAATTCCATGCCAGTCATCACGGGCATGTTCCAGTCGAGCAACACCACGTCAGGGCATTTCAGACTGCAAGCTTCAAGCGCGGCCTTGCCGTCCTCAGCCTCGGACACGCTGAAGTCCAATGCCTCCAGAATATGGCGAGCAACTTTACGAATAACTTTGGAGTCATCGACGATGAGGCAACTTCTCGACATTTGCACGCCACACTTTCTGATCGTTAGAGGCTGTATTAGATAGCAAAGATGTGTCCCGGGTTAACGGGTCATGCGGCCTCGACCAGTGGCCCTGCCAGCAGCAAAGCCGGGTCAATAAGAACGGCAAATCCATAGGGCGTATCGACTGTTCCGATTGCAACAAGTCGCCAGTTGTCGTCGACTTGTCCTTCAAACGGCAGCACAGATCCCGATGGCGGAACGACTTCAGCAATCGAGTCGACGCGCAGCGCATAGCGATGCCCGCCAGAATCGATGACGATCGCTCGGTTTCCTGTCGCTTTTGCCCGTAGCCCCATCGCTGCGGCTGCGTCGATTACAGTCAAAACACGGCTGCGCACTGCCGCAACGCCGATTACATGTTCGGCGGCAAGTGGTACCGGGACGACCTGCCACAAGTCCACAACAGCTTCGATGACAGCGGCATCGATCGCCACGCGTTCGCCCGCGATCGAGGCGATCAAAAGCAAATTTGTCACGCGCGTTTCCTTTCTTGCGGAACGGCGAGCGAGCGGCGCGGCCAGGCAAGCAACGGAACAGCACGACCTTCTATCAAGACGAAACCTTCGACGTCGCTGTCGTCAATCGGTGAAACATCTGCAACTGGCACAAGATCATGCACCATCGACACCGGGTAGCCGACAGTCGCGCCCTGATAGTCCAGCCGCAAAAGCACAATGCGCCCTTCTGGCGGCAAATCACCATCGACAGTAACGGGCAGCATCTCGCCTTCGAAGACCACGAAATGATGGCCATGATGTGTTACAAAATCCGCTGCCTCGACATCATCGATATGCAAGACCGATGCGGTGCGGATAGCGCGCCGCTTTCCATCGAGCCCGTCGAACATTAGCAGCGACTTGTGCGCCACAGCCAATGGAGCCACGTCGCCGACGTCGATACTGCGCCGTTCGCCGTCAATGCCGGCGCGTGCCGCAATACCAGCCGTATCGATCACGAGAATAGGTACACCATTGTCCGGGAGCGACTGCCCTGCGTAAGTACCGAGCGATGCGACGTGAGGGGCTGTTGGCCGAACAACCAGTTCTTCATGATCGCGAACGAGGGCGACGCCCAGTGCAAATCGATTTCCACCAGGCGGATCGACGACGACAAGATGTGATAGCGGCTCATCACGCAGGCCGAGCATCTGCGCCAGCGATACAACAGAAAGCATCCGCCCACGGATGACAGCAATATGCCCTGCCCCAACCGGTTCGACGCGGACCGTCGACGATTTTACGGAAACAATTTCGTGGATCGCGGCCCGCGGGACTGCGAAAAGCTGATGCCCGGCTTCGACAAGCAACGCGTTCATGATGCTTAGTGTCAACGGTGCGCGCAAAGTGATCGCCAGACCACGACCAGGCCGATTCTCTATGGTGATCGCGCCCCCCAAACGCTCGACATTCGCGCGCACGATATCCATTCCGACCCCGCGTCCGGAAATTTCCGTAACCCGGTCTGCGGTTGACAGGCCGGGCGCAAAAATGAGGTTCAGTGCTGCATCCGGTGTCAGTGACGCTGCTTTTTCGGCAGAAATTAGCCGGTTTGTCGCCGCTTTCTGGATAAGACGGGCAACATCGATGCCACGCCCATCGTCAGAAACTGTTATCGACACCTGATTTCCCGATTGACGCGCCGAAACAGTGAGCGTCCCCACCGCATTCTTGCCGGCATCCTTGCGAACAACGGCATTTTCGATGCCATGATCGATCGCATTGCGGACGATGTGAGTTAGCGGATCGCGGATGGCCTCGATCATCTCGCGATCTATCTCGACATCGTTCCCTTCGATCCTCAGCTGAACGTCTTTTCCAACAGCGTGAGCTGTATCGCGCACCAAGCGCGGCAACAAAGCAAACAGGCGGTCGATCGGCTGCATCCGGGTTCGAGCGATCGATTCGCGAACTTCGCCGATCGCCGATGAAACTCGGTCGAATGCTGCCGTCAGTGCGACGTCGGCATCGGTGTTGCGCAGGCACCGGGCCAGTTCGTTGCGAGCGAGCACAAGATCGGAAACTTGCGTCATTGCGGTCTCGAGCACGTCGACGGCAACGCGCACGCTGCGTACCGGACTGGCCATGACGGGCGAGGACATGATTTCCCGAACGCCAGTTTGATCGATGTCGGCGATGAGCGCCAGATCGGTTATGGCATCGGGAACGTCTGCTTCGCTTTCGAGCGCCTCGCTGAGCAATGCAATCCGATCAATGATTGCCAGCAAAGCGCCGACCAGTCCCACGCTGCCAGGTCGCGTGCCAGCGCGCACTTCGCCCAGCGCTGTTTCTGCGGCATGGGCAAGCGCCCCGATCCGTGGCAGATCGAGAAAGCCGCAGCTTCCTTTCACTGTATGGACGAACCTGAAAATCTCGTCGAGTTGAGCCGTATTCGCCGGATCGCCTTCCCAGTTCAGCAAAGCCTCGCTGATGTGCTCAAGCGTTTCACGCGTTTCTGTCACGAATTCATTCGTCAACTCGTCCACGCGCACAGCCACCCTAGGTTTCACCCGGGCAATGGCACAGCAAAGATTAAGGACGCGTTAGGCGCGTTTCAGCGTGGCGCCGAACAGAAGGACGCTTGGTTCTGGGTCAAGCACTTGCGAATGACCGCCGCTTTCGAGAGCAAGCAAATGCACCAGCCACGCAGCAGCCGCGCGCGGCGTAAGACTTTTCTCATTGGCCTCGCCGTTCAGTGCTGTTCGCAATTCAGCGTCTAGGACGAGCCGCGTTCCCTCTGCCCGCACGACGATTTCGGTTATGCCGTCTTTGATTTCGGCGCCGATATCGAGCCGCCCGCCACGCACCAGCGAATCCCCTGCCATGAGAACGAGGTTGAGCAGGACTTTGATTGCCGTTTTGGAAAGCGTCGGCTCTTCGACCAGCCAGCCGATCTCGATGCGCTGATTGTCACCCAACAACCCTTCGATCGCTGCTTTTGCCTCTCGCGAGTCCACCACGTCACCGAACCCTCCGGCGGCGCCGAACGCAAGACGGAAGAATTTCAACTTGTTTGCCGATGCGCGCGCACTTTCGGTCAGAAGCTCCAGGCAGCGCGCCTGCATCTCCGGATCGCTCTCGTCGGCCAGAAGCTCGAGACCGTTATTCATCGCACCGACCGGGCTCAGTAAGTCATGGCAAAGCCGCGAACACAGCAGGCTGGCGAAATCGACTGCGTTGACCGTCATGTAATATTCCCGTGAGCGCGCTCTTTGCCCACTCCCAATTTCAGGGTCAATCTTTCTCCTGCGCATTCGAAAGATCGGACACGAACCAAGTTGCGGGCAACGCGAATAAGTTTTGACTAACTTTTCATGCCATGCGTGATAATGGCGACCAACAATGTCTGATCCTTTCCCCGTACCCGACGACCTCGACGAAATTCTAAGCGACATCTGGACCCGCTGGGTGCGCGGTTGCGCAGATCGACGGTCGCCACTCCACACGCCTGTTGTTGCTACAATCAACGCACGCACTGCACCGGCACAGCGAGTCATGGTTTTGCGCAAAGTCGACCGATCGGCGGGTGTGTTGCGATTTCATACCGACCATCGTTCCGCCAAAGCAGCGCAGATTGGTGCCAATAAGGCAATCAGCGTGGTGGGCTATGACGCTGGTGCCAAAATCCAATTACGCGCCGAAGGCACGGCAATTGTTATGCACGACGGCGCGACGGCAGACCAAGCCTGGGCTGCCACGTCGGGCAGTGGCAGGCGGAGTTATCTTACAACGTTG
>JANODH010000284.1:0-1963 GCA_031412595.1 Sphingomonas sp.
GCCGTTCGAAACGCCCGAGGACTGACCGGCGAACACCTGTGGAAGCGAGTTAGCAAGATCTTCGATCTTGGTCGCGCCAAATTCCTTGATGTCTTCGGCACCAACCGTTGTGATCGGGCTTGGCGACTCAGCGTTCGGACGCGCGACGCGCGAACCGGTGACGACGATGACGCCGGTATCTTCGACGACAGGTGCATCCTGCGCGATGGCGGGCATCGCGCTCAGCGATCCAGCGATGATTGTGCTCGCCAAAAGCGTGCGACGGACGGACTTGGTCAACATAGTGTCTTCCCCTTGTGTGACCGGACGGATCCGATCATTCATTAAAATCAGGCCCAAATCGGCCCCGAACCGGAATCCGGATACTTTCTCTTTAAGTTGCGTCGTCTCTGCATTGCAACAAATGGTATTAACCTTTGACACAATCCACAAAGAATGTGGCTTTTGCGCAACAGGTTTGTAAGGCCTGCCGATCTCATGCATAGGGTAATCACGAGGATGATTTTATGAGTTCGCGCATCGTCTGGTCGGCTGCCGTGATCTTTGGTTTTGCTGTTCCTGCGATGGCCGCAGACCCGCCGAAACTGCCGGCACAAGTAGCAGCGCTTCAAGCTTGTCGGACCAAGGCCGACGCTTCGGAGCGCCTCGCCTGTTACGACAAAGCTGTCGACGTGCTGAGCGCAGCGACGGCATCGCGTGATCTTGTTGTGATTGACAAAGCGGAAGTCAAAAGCGCCCGCAAGGGTCTTTTCGGATTCACGCTGCCGCGCATTCCGTTTCTCAGCGGCAAAGACGGCGATCCCGACGATGATGCGGATGCCCGTGAATTGCAGACGACGGTTGTCTCGGCGCGACGCTGGAACCGGGCTTTCTGGCGCTTTACCGTCCAAAGCGGTTCTACATGGGAAACCACCGAAGACTCACGCAGCTTTACGGATCCCAAACCGGGCGCGCCGGTCGTCATCGAACGGGGTACGCTCGGCGCTTATTATGCCAAGGTCGGGCGTGGCGGGCGCTCGGCCGTCCGGCGAATTCAATAGCGATCTAGCGAACCGACTGTTCCGGCGAGAGCGCCCGCGTCGCGATTTCAGCGGTCGCATAAGCTTCCTGCCGCGCGGCGCTCCAATAACGCAGGTCGTCCACCGACACTTTTTCGCCTGTTGCCGCGCAAATCACATGATCGCCGCTTGCGAGCACGCGAAAGCCGTTCGGCATGTAATGCAAGCGGGCCAAACGGCCGGAGGGGGACATCAGCATTGAATGGTTCCTAGAGCAGAGTGCCCTGTCTGACTTCGCCTTTAGCAGGTGCTGACAATCGCTCAACCCGGACATCAACAGAGCCATCAGCAAACCGCAGCAACAACGCGCCGGCCGATCGCGCCTGCGCCGCAGTCGTCAACGCATCGCCGCCGCGTTTCTCGACGATCGCATAGCCGCGCTTCAAGATATTGTTGGGATCGAGTGAAGCTGCCACGCGCCAGAGTTGCACCAGTTTTTCGCGCGAACGGGCAACGCGCTGTTCGAGCAGGGCCGGGCGCAATGCACCACTGGCATGCGCCAAGTCGCCGCGCGCTTTGGCAAGCGAAAAGCCGAGCCCCCGGCTCAAGCGATCGGCAAGGTCATCGACTCGCTGCATCTGTGGGGCCAGCAAAGCCGCTTTTTCCGGAAAACGCCGTGCTGCGCCGTCGTAGCGTTCGTCGGCCCGTTCGACGTAACGGCGTACGGTCCGCAGCGATCGCAGACCAAGCGACTGGACCGCGGCAAGCAGATCACTTCGCACGGGCACAGCCATTTCGGCAGCCGCTGTCGGCGTTGGTGCACGAACGTCTGCGGCAAAATCGCACAGCGTCGTATCGGTTTCGTGGCCGACCGCCGAATTGATCGGAATCGTGCAAGCGGCAACAGCGCGCACGACGGGCTCTTCGTTGAATGCCCATAAATCCTCGATCGAACCGCCGCCGCG
>JANODH010000285.1:0-4301 GCA_031412595.1 Sphingomonas sp.
GACGTGATCGAGGTCGCTTTGAAGCCTTCGCCTTCATACGTGAACTTTGCGGCTAGATTCACCAGATCGCGATTGTTCACGCCGCGGTTGTTGACGCGAACGGGCAAACTGACATCGTTCACATCATTGACGATGTTGAAGTACAGCGCTTGCGTTTCGAGCCGTGCATAAGAGGCTCGCAGGTCGAGCGACAGCCGGTCGCCATCGTCGATCAACAAATTGCCACGAATGGCGAGATCCTTGACCGGATCGGCATCCTCATTGAGGAATGTGTTCGGAATATATCCATCGGTGTCGCGCCAGGAGCCCGAAAGTCGGAATTTTACGCCTTCGGCCAGCGGACCGCTGATCCCGCCACGCACATAATAGCCAAAGCCATTATCGATGCCGACTTTAACATTGCCTTCGAAGTTATCCGTGGGCTGTTTGGTATTGATGATGATCGCCCCACCAATCGCGTTGCGCCCGTAGAGACCGCCTTGCGGTCCTTTGAGCACTTCGATCTGCGCGATATCGAAAAGTTCCTGATTGAACTGTGCCGGGTTCACCTGCTGCACGCCGTCGACGACAACGGCAACCGAAGGCTCGCTGTTGCGCGCTTGCGTGATGCCACGGATGATGATGAACGCGTTGCCCGCATTCTGCGTTTCGACGAGGTTGACGTTGGCTGTCAGGTTGATGAAGTCGGATGGACGATCGATGCCGGCGTTTTCGATGCTAGCCGCATCGAACGCCGTTACGGCCGCGGGAACATCCTGAAGATTGAGATCACGGCGCAGTGCGGTAACGACAATTTCGCCTCCTTCGGCTGCCGGCTGTTCTTGAGCACCCACGGGCGAGGTAAAAACGCTCCCCGCCAGCAGCGCGGTGCAAACCGCAAATTTTTGTGCGCGAACTTTCATCGAACGATCCTCCCCAAGGCGGCGCATAATTTACGCCCGCGAACGAATTCTGCTATTATGATAACCGTAGAACGAAGTCAAATTCGATATGCGAAAAACTAGCTGGTGCTTGCGGCAAGCGCATGCATCAGCGCAGGCCAGCGTTTGAGCGATGTTTCGATTTCGTCGGCCGCCGCGCGGAGCAGCGGCAGACGTGTCCGCACGAGTTCGTCCTGCGAAATGCGTGTCGTCGATGTCGAACAGTTGATCGCGGCGATAACGCAGCGATCGCGACCGAAAATCGGCACCGCAACGGACACGATGCCATAATCGAGCTCGTCGAGCGCCGAATCATAACCGCGCTCGCGAACCAGGGCGAGACGCTCGATCAGCGCCGCGCGGTCGACCACCGTTCGTTCGGTAAACCGGGCAAACTCTCCCGAGAGCAGCTCGTCTGTAACCGTTTCGCCGGCAAACGCTGCGAGCACTTTTCCCATCGATGTCGCGTGAAACGGGTAGCGCGTGCCGACATTGGTCGCGAGCCGGAAGCGGCGATCAGTCGAAACATGTGCCACATATAAAATGTCGCGGCCCGACTGGACCGCCAGCGAAGCACTGTCGCCTGTCTGATCACGCATATGCTGAAGCGGTGGCGTGACGACCTGCTCGATCTGCATTGACGATAAGAAGCCGGATGCCAGCGTCAGGACGGCCGGCCGCAACAAGAATTTGCGTCCGTGCTGCGCAACATAATCGAGCTGAACAAGTGTGTTGAGGCACCGTCGCGCAACAGCGGGACTGAGCTGCGTACGCACGGCGACTTCGGTCAGCGTCATCTCGGAATGGTCTTCGTCGAAAGCGCGAAGAACCCGCAATCCGCGTTCGAGCGTCGATAGATATTCTGGGTCTTTCGGTGGCTTCACCATCGTTACGACACCACCGACTTGATCTCTTCGTCATGCTGCCCGAGCAGGGGAGGCGCGGTTACGCTTGTCATGCGCTCGCCATCGAACGACAGGGGAGACCGGATCGTTCGAAAGACGCCATGCGGCCCCGCCGGGTCTTCGACACATAGTCCCAGCGCCTTTGCTTGTGGCGAAGCAATAACCTCGGCCGAGGTTCGCACGGGCGCGTGCGGCACTTCGCCGGCGCTAAGTGCCGCGCACCAGTCATCACGGGTTTTCGTCGCAAATATCGGTGCAAGGAACGCGACGGCTGTTTCATACTGCGCGATCCTCGCATCACGCGTCGCAAACTCCGGTCGCGCCAGCATATCAGGTTGACCGATCGCTGTTGCCAGATTTTCCCAGAACTTTGGCGGCGATGACATGTGCAGCGCCAGCCACTGTCCGTCGCTGCAAGCAAAGACGTAGGACTGCGAAACATGCGGGCGGCTGTATGGCCCCATCGTTTCGTCGGCGGACAGCAAATGCGTGAAGTCGTCGAGGTTGAAATGGCTCATCGCTTCGAACATCGAGGTTTCGACGAGCCGTCCCTTGCCCGTTGCATGGCGCTCGTGAAGCGCGGCGAGAATGCCCTGCGCTGTGTAAAAGCCGGTCATGGCATCGGCGATCGCCGGACCAACCACCCTCGGATGTTGCGGGTTCACGAGCAATCGCAGAAAGCCGCTGGCTGCCTGTGCAACGGTGTCGAAGGCCGGCCGATCTCGGTCGGGGCCATCGGTGCCGAAGCCCGAGATCGACGCATAAATGAGACGGGAATTCTGCTCACGCAGCCTTTTTGCATCGACATTGAGGCGCGCTGCCACGCCGGGCCGAAAGTTTTGAATAAACACATCAGCCGTCTCAATGAGCCGGTCGAGGATGGCGAGATCGGCTTGGTTACGGGTATCGAGCGTGATGCTCTTCTTATTGCGATTATAGGTTTGAAAATGCGGGCTGTAATAGCCGCCCTTGAACGCCCGGAACGGGTCTCCTGTACCGGGCTGTTCGATCTTGATAACCGTCGCACCGAGATCAGCGAGCAGCATGCTGGCAGCCGGCCCCGTAATAAAGGTGCCCATTTCGAGCACTGTAACATCCTTCAAAGGCCGTGCCGTCATGCTGTGCAGCTCCCTTCATCATCTCTTGACAGATGATTGCATATTTCGAATACCGAAATCAACTTCAACATTCGAAATAAGGAAGCGTCGTTGCGGATCGGGAAACAGGACGAAGCCTACACGTCAATTTGCACTTCTGATGCGACAAGCATCACCGTGCGCGGCCATGACTTGACGAACGAGATCATCGGCAAGGTCGACTTTACGACTTACTTTTGGCTCCTCGTGACGGGAGCGATGCCTAGTCCATCACAAAAGCTGCTCGCCGATGCAGTGCTCTGCGCGATTGCAGAGCATGGCCTCGTGCCAAGCGTCGTTGCGACACGAATGACCTTTGCTGCGGCACCAGAGGCTTTTCATGGCGCCGTCGCCGCCGGACTGCTGGGTTGTGGCAGCGTCGTCCTCGGCAGCGCGGAAGTCGCAGGGCAGTTTTTTGCTGAACGTGTCACGGCAATGAGCGCTGAGACTTTGTCGGCCTATGATAGTGCTATTGCGGGCATCCGCACTTTGCGCGCTGAGAAAAAGGCGATTCCCGGCTTTGGCCACCCCCAGCATTCCGGTGGAGACCCGCGTGCTCACCGCTTGCTTGCGCTCGCGAAGGAACAGAGCAGCGAAGGGCCTCATATTGCGATGCTCCGCGCCGTCGAGGCAGCGCTCCCCGAAGCAATCGGGCGCACGCTGCCGATCAATGTTAATGGGGCGATACCTGCTGTCATGCTCGATGCGGGTTTTCCCCTGGGCGCGCTCAAAGGAATTTCCTTGCTCGCCCGCACAGCCAGCTTGATCGCGCATCTTCAGGAAGAAACCGAACGACCTATCGGCTTCATGATGTCCGGTGCGGCGGCCGACCGGATCACCTTCACCGGGGAGAGCATTGTCGCAAAATAAAGGTAATTCTCAACTACCGTTGATCGCGTCTACCGACGCCGCCACATTGCCGTGACAGAACCGCTGGTTACATGCAGCGAATGAGCTTCACACGATGATTTCGTTGCAGACGAAGGCGGCGGGGTTCGGGTTCGTCGCTGATGCGTATTGTTAGGTCGAGGAAGTCACCGCCAAACCTACCTCTAACCGCAGCAGATCGCTGCTTCGCTGGCTGATCGGGATCAACGGGCCGGTTGGAAAAATCATTGAAGCTTCCTCGCGCCGAAAAATTGCCTTGCGGGCTAAGCTTGAAGGGCGTCTCTATCAGGACCGTGCCGCAATCGAATTCGATCGTCGCAGCCTTGGGCCCGATGATCATGTTGGACCTGTCGCCACCCCAAACGCCGAAGGCTGATGACACACTCGCTGTTACTGGCATGCAAACCGTTGCTGCGGCGACAACAGCAAGCAAGGTTGCAACCAGTCTCGGC
>JANODH010000286.1:0-10869 GCA_031412595.1 Sphingomonas sp.
CGACGCCATCGTTACGGACGACTTGCGCTTATACCGTGCGGCGATGGTCGACCTGGGTAATGAAGAAAAACAAGAGGTCGGTCGCCACGCCAACAATCGGGTGGAAAAAACAATCTGCCATTCCGACGACGAGGGTGGGCCATGCTCAGGTTTCGACAAATGAAGCCGTTACAGAAATTCGCTTCAGTCCATGTCAATGTCGCCAATCACTTAAACCAGGAACGCCATTTCGTCAGTTGTCAGTAATAGAAGACAAGACTCTTGACCGCGCTGGCCGAGTGGCAAACGCGCATGGCGTAGCCGTTCGCTCGTTTTAGGATCAGTGCGTCAGCCAGAGACGCGTTCGCATCTAACTGACAGCACCGTTGGGATGAACCATTAACGCCTGCGCTCAAGCCGACAGTCGCCGCATCATTTTGAGGGATAAGTGCGTTCGGGTCGTATAGAGAGCGGCAACGAGGAAACGGCGATGAGCGACGATATTGACAGACTGATAGGGCTGCTGCGTGACGCACCGATGCATGGTGCGCTCGATCGGATCGAAGGCGATGTCGCGTGCCGCATCGCACTCGCGCGAACGGAGGCCGACGCCGTGCCATCTTTGCGTTTTGCGGCTGCTGCGCTGGCGCTGACCGTCGGCATTGGTTTCGGCGTAAGTTCGGCTGTGGTGCCGCGCGGCATGCCGGATGAACTGGCGCATTACGTATCGGGGGCCGATCTGGCGCCATCGAGCTTGCTGGGCGTGTCTTGATGAACAGCAGTCGCCGTGCGTTGCTGACGACCATGGCATTTGCTTTGCTTGCTGGCGCGGTCGGTGCGTTTATCGGCACACGGATCAGCCAACCGCCTGCAAACCACGGCGGCGGTCTTCACGCCCTTGTGCACAGGGAACTCGACCTGACGGCAGCGCAAGACAAGGCCATTGCCGCCGAGGAGACGTCGTTTGCTGTGCGTCGCGTTGCGGTCGAAAGCCGGTTGCGGCGGGCAAACGCCGCGTTGGCTCAAGCAATTCAGACGACAAAGCGCGATGGCCCTGAAGTCCAATCGGCTATCGATGGCGTGCACCGGGCGATGGGTGATTATCAAAAAGAGACCGTCGCTCATATTTTCCGGATGCGAGCGGTACTGACGCCGAAGCAGGCCGACACTTTCGACCGGGCCGTTGCTGCCGCACTGACCAAAGATGGCCATTGAGCGGCGGGGACGAACTGTCGGACGCCGTGCTCGTTGAACGGGCACTTGCTGGCGACGACCGCGCGTTTGCCACGATCGTTTCGCGCAATAAAATGCCGCTTTACCGCTTTATCAGCCGTTATGTCGGCAATGACGACAAAGCCTATGACGTTTTGCAGCAGGTTTTTGTATCGGCCTGGCAGTCCTTGGCGCGCTTCGATCGCGGACGCCCGCTGCGGCCATGGCTGAACCGGATTGCGCTCAACAAATGCCGCGATCACGCGCGCAGAATGAGAGTGCGGCGGCTGTTTTTCGGCGGCCCGTCAACTCTCGACATGATGGAGGTGCCGGACTTGGCGTTGAACGCCGAAGACAAGTTACTTCGTGACGAACGCCAGCGCGCATTGGCAACAGCGATCATTGATCTGCCCCGTCAATTGAAAGAGCCGTTATTGCTGACCGTATTTGCGGGACTGACTCAGGCCGACGCTGGCCGTCAACTGGGTATCAGCGTAAAGGCTGTCGAAACCAGAATTGCGCGCGCACGGCGCAGGCTTGGCGAAAATCTAGGGCTTTTATTTGACGGGAGCACAGGTGATGAGATCTAAGATTTCGGTGCTTCTCTTTGCAGGGTTGCTCGGACTCAATTTTGCAGCGTCGGCATGGGCGCATGAACTTACAAACAAGACCGCGTCTCCTATGCTGCTCGCCCCGGCAGCTCGTTTAGCTGCTGTCGTCGTCGATCGGTTTCACGCTGCTCTGCAGCGAGGCGATACACAAGCAGCTGCGTCGCTGCTCAGTGAAGACGCGCTGGTTTTTGAAAGTGGGGGCGTCGAGCGCAGCAAGGGCGAATATGCAGCGCAGCATCTTGCATCCGATGCTGCTTTTGCGCGCGCAACAACGCATGCAATCACCCGCCGGACGGGCGCACTCCTTGGCGATAGTGCGTGGGTCGCGACAGAAGGGCTCACGAAAGGCATTTTTAACGACCGCGTCATAAACAGTGTTTCGACCGAGACGATGATATTGCAGCGGCGCAGTGGCGTGTGGCGGATCGTTCATATTCATTGGTCGTCCGGCAAAGCGAAAACGTAAATGCGCGAGGGGTGGCGCCGTCGCGCGCGTATTATCTGGCATGCATCGCCGGTTGGACTCATGACTGCTCAGTCGCTGCACCGGTTTCGCGTATCGCTGCTGGCGGTCTGCATCTGCGTCGTTGTGGCGCAGCTTCCCGTAATGGCGCAATCGGCGGACATGTCGGACGCGGCTGCGCCTGCAACTTTGCGAGAAGCCACGGCGCGCGCGATTGATCGTCTGCCGGAGACAGCAACCTACCAGGCCCTGCGCGAGCAGGTTGCGGCGCAACGGCGCGCAGCGCGCGGTCCTTTCGTCGGTCCCCCCGTCGTTCGTGGTGATGTGCTTCTCGGGTCAGCGGGATTTACCGAACAGGAAGCCGGTATTTCTGCCGCAATCCGGTGGCCGGGCGAAGGTCGTTCGCAGCGTCTCGCCGCTGATCGCAATGGCGACGCGATCGATGCGATGCTCGATGAGGCGCGGTTGATCGTTGCGGGCGACGTGCGCGCGGCGTGGTGGGCTCTGGCGCTGGCTCGCGCAATCGTTGCTGTCGAGCGGGGACAGACCAGTTTCAGTGATGCCGAAGTTGCACAAGTCAGTCGGCTTGCCGGTGCCGGCGAGCAATCGCGGCGCGATCTCTTGATTGCGCAGGGCGAGCGCGGCACGGCGCAAGCGAGGCTTTCCGCGGCTGAAACCGATCTTGCGAAAGCATCGGCTGCCTATGAAGCGCTTGCAGGAACCCTTCCGGAAGCGTTTTCAGCCGAAGTGCAGGGAGCGCCGCGCAGCATCGATTTGCATCCCCTGGTCCGCGCTGCCGCCGCGCGGGCCGCAGCGGCGGAAGGCCGTGCTGTTGCGTTGCGCTATGCTAACCGGCCGCGTCCCGAAGCCAGCGTCGGCGTGAGGCGTGAACGGATCGACCCGCGCGGCGATTATGAGAATGCGCTCATGTTGGGAGTGGCCATACCGCTCGGCCGCGATCCCACTGCCGTTACAGAAGCCGCCGGGGCGCGGGCCGATGCTGTTCGGGCCGCTGCTGAGGCTGCGCGCGTGCGGATGCGCCTCGTGGCTGATCAGGCAAGCGCCAAGCGTCGCCTTTCGATTGCAGAGGCGGCTTTGAAAGAAGCACAAACCCGCCGCAATGCCCTTTCAGAAGCGCTTGCGCTGACTGCGCGCGGCAGGCGCGAAGGCGAAATCGGTTTCATTGAGTTTCTAAGGGCACGTCAGTCTCTCTCGGCTGCCGAGCGTGATTATGCAGCGGCGCGCATCACTTCGGCAGCTGCTATCTCGGATTACAATCAAATGCAGGGTCTATTGCCGTGAACGTCCGATCGATTGTGAAGCTATTTGCAGTGCTGGCGTTGTCAGTTGCGCCGGTGGTGCTGTCCGCACATGAAGGTGAAGATCACAGCGAGGAACCGATCGTCGCGGTTAGCACGGTTGCGCCAAGCGGGCGGCTGGAAGCGCGCACGGCGGGCCTCGAGCTCGTTGCCGCGGCATCCGGCAAGGCACTAACAATCTGGATCGACCGCTGGGCGACGAGTGAACCTATCACAAATGCCGCCGTCAGCGTAACCATCGATGGGAAAAGAACCATCGCGAAGCCGGGAGATGGCGTTTACACAATCAGCGCGCCGGTGCTCGATCGCCCTGGCGCGCACAAACTGTCCTTCATCGTGTCGCAGGGCGGCTCGATCGATCGACTGGTCGGCACGATCACGATTGCACAGCCCGAGGATGATCATGCGCATGGATGGCCTTGGCGTCGCGCGTTGCTTGGCTTCCTTGTAATCGGGTTGGCGGTCGGGAGTTATGTGCTTTGGCGGTCGCGTGCGCGCGGTGTCGGCGTGGCGCTACTCCTTGCTGCGATCCTGATCCAGCCGCCGCCAATTACTGCGCATGAGGGTGAGGAGCACACCGACGAGAGCGATGTGACTCCTGCTCCGCGTGCCGGTGTCGCAGGCGGTGGTGAGGCGGCGCGGATGGCAGATGGCGCGATCAGTGCCCAGAAGCCGTTACAGCGGATTATCGGATTGCGCACGGTGATCACGACCGCCGGGCAAGCGTCGCCGACGATCAGCCTGACGGGCAGGATCATTGCAGATCCGCGCAGTGGCGGCCTCGTGCAAAGTGCAACCGGCGGTCGGGTCGTCGCTGCCGAAACCGGTATGCCGCTGATCGGGCAACGCGTGCGGGCAGGACAAGCGCTTGCCTACATCGAGCCGACGCTGCAAGCGATCGACCGCGCCGATATCGCGCGTGAACTGAGCGATCTCGATCAGCAAATCGCGCTCGCAGCAAACCGTGCCGCGCGGCTGGGCCGTCTCGATGGTGTCGTTCCCCGGCGCGAGATCGAAGAGGCGCGGATCAACCTGAATGGATTACGCAGCAGGCGCGCGGCGCTCGGCACGGCACGATCGGCACGCGAAAGCCTTGTCGCGCCGATTTCCGGCGTTGTTGCTGCCGTGCTCGTGCGTGTGGGTCAGGTCGTCAGCGCAGAGACGACATTATTCGAGATCGTCGACCCGCAGGCGTTGTTTGTGGAAGCAAATCTTTTTGACCGGCGCGCGATAGGATACGGCTCACGGGCCGTTGGCCGTGCTTCGGACGGAACGACCTTTACATTGGCTTTTGCTGGCGCTGGTCTTTCGGATCGCGGGCGTGCGGCGCAGGGACTGTTTCGCCTCGAAGGCGCACCAGCTGGGTTGCGCGTTGGTGAACCGGTCACGCTCGCGGTTTCTGCAGGGGCAACTGTGGCCGGGGTCGTCGTGCCGCGCAGTGCTGTCCAGACCGGTGATAATGGCTTGTCATCGGTTTTTATAAAAGAAAGCGCTGAACGATTTGCCAGCCGTCCGGTGCGTGTCGCTCCGCTTGATGCCACGCGCGTCGTGCTGTTGTCGGGCGTCCGTGTCGGCGAGCGCGTCGTGACTGACGGGGCCAGTTTGCTGGCGCAGGTGCGCTAGGCAATGTTCGACAGGATTGTCGCTTTTGCGCTGAACAGCCGCGTACTGGTGCTTTGTGCGGCTCTAGCGTTGGTTCTCCTGGGCATGGGGGCAGCCAGTCGACTGCCGGTCGACGTTTTGCCGAATCTCAACCGGCCCGTCGTTACGATCTTGACGGAGTCCCCCGGGCTTGCTCCGCCCGAAGTGGAGACGCTGGTAACGCGCCCGATCGAAACGGCGATGAGCGGCGTCCCCGGTGTCGAGCGTGTCCGGTCCGTATCCGGGATCGGGCTTTCCGTCGTTTACGTCGAATTCGGCTGGCGTGAGGAAATATTTCGCGCGCGCCAGCAAGTCGGCGAACGTTTGACACTGGTTCGCGAACAGATTCCGGCCGGGGTCGTGCCGCAGATGGGACCGGTCAGTTCGATCATGGGCGAGATCATGCTGATCGCCATTCCTTACGGCCGCATTAGCGCCATGGAAGCGCGTGAAGTCGCCGATTTTCAGATCAGGCCGCGCTTGCTGACGATTCCGGGTGTCGCGCAGGTTATCCCGATCGGTGGTGAAGTACGTCAGTATCGCGTCTCGCCCGACCTTGCGGCGATGGCTGTTGCCGGTGTGAAACTGAGTGATGTCGAAGCCGCGCTGAGAGGCTTCGGCGCGAATACGGGCGGTGGGTTCGTTGATCAGTATGAACAGGAATATCTCATCCGCAACGTTGCGCGCACGACGCAGATCGACGACCTTCGCAGGCTTGTGATTGCGAATATCACGAGCCAACCGGTGTTGCTGTCGCAGGTCGCTGCCGTGGATTTTGCCCCAGCGTTCCGGCGCGGCGAAGCGGGTTACGGCGGCGCACCGGCTGTCGTCGTTGCTGTCCAGAAGCAGCCGACGGCATCGACGATCGACGTGACGGCGCAAGTCGAAACAGCCCTCAAGGAAATTACGGCGGGGCTGCCCGCAGGGATGCGCGCTGACATTGTTCAGTTCCGCCAGGCGACTTTCATCGAAACGTCGCTCGGCACGTTGCGCACCGTTTTGATCGAGGCTGCGATTGTCGTTGGCGTCGTGCTGTTCCTTTTTCTTCTGAATACGCGAACAACAGCAATATCGCTGATTTCGCTGCCGGTTTCGATGCTCGTGACGGCGCTGGTTTTTCAAGCGCTCGGGCTTTCGATCAACACGATGACGTTGGGAGGCCTTGCCATTGCGATTGGCGAACTTGTCGATGATGCCGTGGTCGATGTTGAAAACGTATTCCGGCGGCTGCGCGAAAACGCGCTAAAGGCTATGCCCGAGCCTGTGCTCGCTGTGATCGCGCACGCGACGGGCGAAGTTCGATCAGGCATTGTGTACGCAACGGCGATCATCGTGCTGGTTTTCCTGCCGCTGTTTTTTCTCGGTGGTGTCGAGGGGCGATTGTTTCAGCCGCTCGGCGTTGCTTACATCGTCTCGATCCTCGCAAGTTTCCTGACGTCGATTACGCTGACACCGGTTTTATGCTCTTATCTGTTGCCCCGGATTGCTGCAAAACGGCGGGAGCAGGAGTCCGGTCTGATCCGCCGACTGAAAAGTGCGAACCGGCGCATGCTCGACTGGGGTTTTCGCCGTGCCGATTCAGTACTCGGGGTCGGAATGGCCCTGAGCATTGTCGCTGTCGTTGGTGCGGTTGCATTGCCGCGAGCATTTCTGCCGCCGTTCAACGAAGGGAGTTTCGTTGTGAACCTGCTCCTGGAGCCGGGGGTGTCGCTGGCGGAATCAAGCAAGCTGGCGTCGACGGCCGAAAAGCTGTTGCTTCAGATACCCGAAATCGCGAGCGTCAGTCGGCGCACTGGCCGGGCCGAACTCGACGAACATGCCGAAGGCGTTTTCTACAGCGAGATCGACGTCGCACTGAAGTCTTCCGATGCGGATCGCCGCCTCGTTGCCGCCGCGAGCCGCGCCAAACTGGCCATCCTGCCGGGTTCGGTCAGTGTCGGCGCGCCCATTGGCCACAGGCTCGATCATCTGCTGTCAGGTGTTCAGGCCCAGATTGTCGCGAAGATTTTCGCTGAAGATCTTGTTGCAGCGCGTGCACTGGCCGAGCAACTGCGTGCGGGCGTTGCAGATACGCCCGGGATCGTCGATCTTCGGGTCGAAAAGCAAGTGCTGGTCCCGCAAGTCGACGTCCGGATCGATTACGCACGGGCAGCGTCTTATGGCGTAACGCCTGCGGCCGTCGCAGATGCACTCGAGACGCTCTCGAACGGGAAAATCGTGAGCCAGATCGTCGACGGAATGAAGCGTTATGATGTCGTGCTGCGGCTACCCGAAAGCGAACGGTCGACAGCAGCACTTTCGAATTTGCTGATCGAGACCCCGCGTGGGCCCGTTCCGCTCTCGAGCCTCGCCGATGTTCGCGAGACCGAGGGACCGAACCAGATCCTGCGCGAAGACGGCAAGCGGCGGATCGTCGTTTCCGCCAATGCCGCGCCAGGCGCAAACCTGGGCGAAATTGTTGCGGCGATAGAGGCTGAAGTCACCAAACTGAAGCCGCCACCGGGCGGTTTTGTTCGCGTCGAGGGGCAGTATGAAGCGCAGCGTGAATCGACGACAGTTATTGGCGGGCTGTCGCTGGTTTCGTTCGGCCTGATTTTCGCACTGCTGTTTTCGCGATATCGCTCGACGACGTTGGCGCTGATCGTGATGGCTGGCATTCCGATGGCGCTCGTCGGGTCGGTCATCGCGCTTTGGATCGCGGGGCTTCCGTTATCGGTTGCAAGCATGATCGGATTCGTTACTCTTACTGGTATTGCGGCGCGTAATGGAATCCTGAAAATCAGCCATTACATCAATCTCGTACTGCACGAGGGCGAAACCTGGAGTGATGCAATGATCGTGCGCGGAACGCTCGAGCGGCTGACACCGGTGCTGATGACAGCGCTGGCAGCGGGGCTAGCCCTGACGCCGCTGCTGATCGACGCAGAGGCACCGGGGAAGGAAATATTGCATCCGGTTGCGGTAACGATCTTTGGCGGACTGCTCTCCGCAACGCTGCTCGATGCTCTGGTTACGCCGCTGCTATTCCGCCGCTTTGGGCGGCGACCGCTCGAGCGCCTGATCGCGGCGAATAGCAGTGGCGATGGCACACAATTTTGAAACGCTTGTTTGTAATCGGGAAAGGATATCCAATGAAAAATGCTGTCTGGTTTGCGACCCCCCTCCTATTCGCTGTCAGCTGCGCACAGCCAACCGGTAATGCGGCAAATGCCGAACCATCAGATGCTTCAGCAAAAGCAGCAAACACGCGCCCCGACGGTAGCGTGATCGATGAATCGAAGCCGCATGATCATACGGCGGCAAACGCGCACGATAAGCCGATGGCCATGGATATGGCGACCATGAGTCCAGCGGCAGGCGATTCTGAAGCGACGCTCGGTTCAAAAGCAGCAATGATGAAAATGATGCATGGTATGCCTGCATACACCGGCGATGCTGATGTCGACTTTAACAAGCAAATGCGCGGCCATCATGTGGCAGCTGTCGAAATGGCTGAGGTCCAGCTGAAATTCGGGAAGGATCCAGCATCGCGCACTCTTGCGACAGAAATTATTGCGGCGCAAAAGAAAGAAATTGCCGAGATCGACGCGTGGCTCGCCAAGCGCGGTCAGTAGTTGCGCGGCGATCGTAATAACTTTGGATAAAAGGAATACGCACGATGAGCATCAAATCACTCACGCTTGCACTTGCGCTTTTAGCGCCTGTGGCGGCCCAAGCCACTGAGCCTGCGCCAAAGGCCGAATGTTGCTGCTGCGAAAAAGGCGCTGAGGGCAAGATGAAATGCTGCGACAAGATGAAGGGCGACGACAAAGAGAAATCGGGCGACCACAGCGGGCATGATATGTCGGGTATGGACCACCACTAGATCAGGAAAACTGGGGAGGCACGTTGATCGTGTTTCCCCCTAGTTGGAGTAGCGTTTTGACATTTCGTGTCAAAATGCAGTGCCGGATGATAGTAAAAATGTCACAATCGAAACTTTTCAATACTGATTAGAGCATCGATTGCAAAAACAGGTTTACATGGCCGGCACGCGTGCGTCATGCTGCTTCAGGGCAAAAAGCCTGCTGAGCGCATGGCGTCATCAGCACGACAACAGGGGTCATACACGTGAAGAAAATTTCAAAATCCACCATCCGCATTGCTTTGCTCGCCACAACGGCATCTATGGGCGCAACGCTGGCGCCGGTTAGCGCTCTTGCGCAGACTGCTGCAGCCGCGGAAGACGCGCCTGATGCGAAAGAAATCATCGTCATCGGTACGCGCCGGACGGATCGTTCCGTAACGGATTCCGCATCACCGATCGATGTCATCGGCGCAAAGGAATTGTCGACACAGGCTGGGTCGAACCTGCTTGATGTTGTCAAAAACATCGTGCCTTCGTTTTATTTGCCAGCGAACACGATCTCCGACGCATCGACTTTTGTGCGGTCACCTTCGTTGCGCGGTTTGCCAGCTGACAACGTTCTGGTCATGATCAATGGAAAGCGGCTGAACCGGTCGGCATTGGTTCAGGTGTATTCAGGCGGTGACAGTGGTTTGGGCTATGGATCGCAAGGCGCAGATATCGGTTCGATCCCGTCGATCGCCATCAATAACCTGCAGGTGCTGCGCGACGGTGCAACAGCGCAATATGGATCGGATGCGATCGCCGGTGTCATGAACTACGGCGTTCGCGATAACGACCGTGGGATCGAAGTCCAGGGGCGCTATGGCCAACATTACCAAAGCGGCGACGGCAAAAGCTATCAAATCGCTGCCAACGGTGGCTTCCGCCTCGGTGATCGCGGATTCATCAATATTTCAGGCGAATACAGCGACGACGGCCAAACGAGCCGCGGTGTAACGCGGCCACAAGCGCTGGCTTATGCAGCGCAGAACCCAACCAATGCCGGGCAACTTCCGTTTTTTCCGTTACCTGCCCAGATTTGGGGCAATTCGCCAGGGCGTGGATGGAAGATCTTGGTAAATAGCGGGCTTGACCTGTCCGAAAACGCTAAATTCTATGTCGTCGGCAATGCGTCGCGCAGTCGCACGGAAGCGAGCTTTAACTACCGCTCTTCGACGGCGGCAATTCTGGATCCGACGGGCACAACCCTCAAATCGGTTCGGGCGCCAGGGGACATCGTTGTGTGTCCAAGGGATTTCCTTAACTTCAACCCTGTTGCAGGGCCAGACGCCAATGGCTGCGATACCACGCAAGATCCTTATTTCCGCAATCTTTATCCGGCAGGTTTCACTCCGATTTTTGTCGGCGTTGTGAACCAGTTGTGGGGGACGGCGGGGATCAAGGGGTCATTCGGCGATTTGACTTATGATGTATCGCTGTCCAGCAGCCGGAATACGCTCGATCTGTCGATGTTCAACTCGCTCAACACAGCGTTCAGTCCCAATAACCCTGCTTCCGCCGCGCCTTACAATACCGCAACGCAGACAGAATTCGACTTCGGTCGCCAGGCGCAAAAGGAAACGAACGCGAACGTCGATCTGACTTATCCCGTTGAAGTGGGCTTTGCATCGCCGATTACTTTCTCTGGCGGTTTTGAATATCGCAAGGAAACCTATTCACTGACCGTGTCAGACTTCCAGGCTTATGCTCAGGGCGGAGCGTCAGGCTATGGCGGCGTCAGCCCGAGCCAGGCCG